>NZ_JAVJQN010000262.1:0-49484 GCF_040218245.1 Coleofasciculus sp. E1-EBD-02
AAAGGTTTTAGAGGGTATCCGAACTAGGGAGGCATTCGGAGGTCTGTGCCAAGTTGAGACTCAGTGCGGTATTCAATGGTTTAAATCGCAATTTGTCTTGCAATCCCCACGCTCTACGTTAGTAGCGTGGGGTTGTTGAACCTGTTCACTGAAGTTGTTACCTACAATTGAGGGAAAAATTTCCCACTATCCTCCATTGTGTCTTGCCAATCGAAACTTAAGACGAATGGCACGCTCCTTAAGCATTGTGAGATTGCCAAAACCTTTGATATACCGTAGGGTGGGTTTCGGCTTCGCTCAACCCACAGACTTCGCAAGAGCCCACCAGCATACCAGTCAGTAACATTTGACTGAAGACGGCTGATAACAATTCCACGTCCACAGACTCGCAAACCCCATCCGATAAAAATACGATGAACCTGGAAAGTCAAGCCTTTAATGCCAACGAGATGATTCCGTCCCAGTACACTTGTGATGGAGAAGAGATTTCTCCTGAACTCCACTGGGATGCACCCCCCACAGGAACCCAGAGCCTTGCTTTAATTGTCGATGACCCCGATGCGCCTGGGCAAACCTTTGTGCATTGGGTTGTCTATGATATCCCCCCAGAAACTCGCCAGTTACCTCAAGGAATTCCGGCGCAAGAACCACTACCGAAGGGTGGGACTCAAGGTAAAAATGATTTTGGTAATTTAGGGTATGGGGGTCCATGTCCTCCCAGTGGCATCCATCGTTACTTCTTTAAACTTTACGCCCTTGACCGTACCCTGAAATTAGACGCAGGTGCAACTAAAGAACAGCTACAAGCGGCGATGAGTGGTCATATTCTGGCTTCTTCAGAATTGATTGGACGTTATGCACGCACTTAATCGGGTTAATCGGGTTAAAGTTATGGGTTTTCTCTGTTACAATCCTCTTTGTTCAAAATTTCTGCTGGAAAACTGGCACTAAACCCTAGAATATGCCTCTTGAGGATGTCCTGATGTCTAGCTCTGGTTGGCGTAAACCAAAACCATTACACTCAATCGCGACGAGAAGATTAGCTGTGTCCAAGCCGACTCTATTTTTGGTGAGTAGCCTATTCATCACCGGGCTGACGATAACCCTAACGCCTGTGGTCGGGGTCAGTCAACCCCAGCTCGTTAGCCAGCTACAGCCGGAACAACAGCGGCTGCGTGAGTTACTCCGCCAAGCGCGAGACTTGGTGGATGCGGGAAATTATCCTCAGGCGATCGCAACCTATCAACAAGCCGCTAATCTAGATCGAGATAATGCCAAGATTTTCTCCGGAATCGGTTATCTCCAGGCGCGTCAGGGAAACTTCCGAGAAGCGGCTAGGGCGTATCAACAAGCAATTGCCCTGGAACCGAATAATGCAGAATTTCAGTATGCTCTAGGTTACAGTTTAGCCAATGCCGGAGAGAATGCACCAGCAGCAGAGGCTTATCGTCAAGCCCTAAGACTTGAACGCAACCATATTAACTCCTATTGGGGATTGGGCGTTGTCCTCCTGCGTCAAAAGGACTATGACGGAGCCATCCAAGTTTACCGCCAAGTCATCAGTCTTCAACCCAAGAATGCTCAGGCTCATCAGTTACTGGGTACTGTTTTTCTCCAGCAGGGGCGTCCCCAAGAGGCGATTAAAGCACTCCAACAAGCCGAATCCTTAGCACCTCTGGATAGTAATATTCAGCTTACATTGGGTATGGCTTGGTTAAGCCAGGGCGATATCGACACCGCACTGAAGGCTTTTGACCGAGCGGCAAAACTAGAACCCAATAATAGTCAAGTTTATCTGCAAATTGGCAAAATCCTCCAAGCTCAAGAAGATTTTGTCGGTGCATTGAAAGCCTTTCAAAGAGCCGTGGCGGTTCAATCAGACTTAGTTGAAGCTCAAGCCGCTATTGGTGATATTTTACTCACCGAGGAAAATTACTTAGAAGCCATTGTCGCCTATCGACGCTTAATTGAAATTGCCCCCCAAGATGCCCAAGCCCACTATAATTTAGGATTAGCATTAAAAGGACGAGAGCGCATAGCAGAAGCGATTACGGCTGTGGAAAAAGCGCGTGATCTCTTCCGGCGTCAGGACAATCGCGATGGTGTCAAGAAAGCCGAATCATTGCTGCGAGATTTAAAGAAAGCGCGACGTTGAACTAAGTTGAATGGCACTGACTTAAGGTTGGTACTCCCGGTGGGCAATCAGGGTAAGCTCATCTAATTTGGTATAAATTGTACTTGACAAAAGTCAGAGTCTTTTACTGCAGTGTATTAGCAAAAGAATTTAGCTTTGCGGCGGAACTTAACTCCCAAGCACATCAGTCGTCTTTTTGACAAAAATTACATATTCTGTTTGGTTTCCTGTCGTCAACCTAATCTACAACTTATTGCACCATTTTAGCTGTACTACTGGCGTGACCCACCTAAAATGGTGAAATAGATTTGGTTCGTAGTGAGGGCTTTAGCCCTCTCCAGCTAGGCGTTAAAGCACGCTTTGTGCTTACTACAAACAAAGTCCTATTTTAACCCGGTCACGCCACTACGCTAGTAATAAGTGATGCAAATGCTGATGGCGCTAAAGCGCAACTACAAACCTAGCTTAAGTTCATTGATATATTGTCTCGAAATTCCTGTACACCTTGCCAAACTTGATCGACTAAATCTGGACGATCTGCATCAAACCATTGAATGTCTGGATACGCCCGAAACCACGTTCGCTGACGCTTGGCAAATTGTCGCGTATGCACAACTGTTAACGCTTTTGCCTCAGATAAAGATATATCACCCGCCAAATAGTGTTTCATTTCCCGATACCCTAAGGTATCTAAAAGCGGCAAATCCCAGCTATATTTATCCACCAATGTTTTCACCTCTTCTATTAATCCGGCTGTCACCATCATTTCGGTGCGCTGGGTAATACGGCGGGTGAGGGCGTCAGCGTCTTGACATTGCAAACCAATTTGAAGAATGGGATAATTCGGCGGATTTTTCCCTTGCTGCTCGGATATGGGGCGTCCGGTGATGTAAAATACTTCTAATGCCCGTAATGTTCTCACTTGATCATGGGGATGAATTTTCTCAGCCGCAATGGGATCGACTTGTTGTAAAAAGCTATAGCATTGAGTTTGACCCAAACCAGAAAGCTGCGATCGCAAGTTTTCATTGGGGGCGACTCTGGGAATCTTTAATCCCCGGACTATGGCTTTAATATACAAGCCCGTACCCCCCACCAGTAATAGGGGCGAATGGAGAGATGTAATCAATTCCTGGGCTTGTTCCTGATAGTCGGCTACGGTTAATGTTTCGGTGGGAGCGCAAATATCAATCAAGTAATGGGGGACTAACTGTCGTTCGGCGACTGAAGGTTTAGCTGTGCCAATATCAAACTCTCGGTAAACTTGACGGGAATCCGCGCTTAAGATTACGGTATTTAATCGCTGCGCTAATTCTAACGCTAGCCCCGACTTCCCTGTCGCCGTCGCTCCACATATCACAATCAGTTGGGGATGTTTGTTATTGTTCATTGTTGATTGTTCGTGGTTCATTGAAACAATTCTTCTCTCCCCCATCTCCTCTGCCTCTTTGCCTCTCTACCCCTCTGCCTCTCTGCTCCCCCATCTCCCCGCCCAATCCCAAGTAAGGTCTATCCCCTCTATAAATATCTCTTCAGGCTACTCTGTAGCCGCCTATAACCCTTTTGTGTTAAAATTTTCGAGTGTTTTGTCATTTTAAAGCATATAAACCGCTGAAAGCGTTTACTGGAGAAACCCTGATATGACAAGTAGTTACAGTGCCGATCAGATTCAAGTATTGGAAGGTCTCGAAGCGGTACGCAGACGTCCGGGAATGTACATTGGTACTACCGGTCCACGGGGACTCCATCATCTAGTTTACGAGGTTGTAGACAATTCGATCGATGAGGCGCTGGCTGGCTATTGTACTCATATCGAAGTTGACTTCAACAGCGATGGTTCCGTTAGCGTGACTGACGATGGACGGGGTATTCCCACTGATACTCATTCTAAGACCGGCAAATCAGCCTTGGAAACCGTAATGACCGTGCTGCACGCTGGCGGTAAGTTTGGCGGCGGCGGGTATAAAGTCTCCGGCGGATTGCACGGTGTTGGGGTTTCGGTTGTCAACGCCCTGTCAGAATGGGTGGATGTTACGGTTTGGCGAGAGAAAAAGGTTCATACCCAGCGCTACGAACGCGGTATTGCCATGGGTGAGTTGGTTGTCAAACCCAGTAAAGAAAACCGCACGGGAACCTCGGTGACGTTCAAACCCGATACCCAAATCTTTACCAATGGGATCGAGTTTGACTACAGCACGGTAGCAGGGCGACTGCGAGAACTCGCCTATTTGAATGGCGGCGTGAGGATTACGTTTACGGATCACCGCATCTCTCCTGAACGCCAAGACAGCTACCACTATGAGGGGGGTATCCAGGAATATGTGGCATATATGAACCGGGAAAAGGAACCCCTGCACCAAGAAATTATTTATGTTCAAGGTGAACGGAATAATGTGCAAGTGGAAGTGGCGCTGCAATGGTGCGTGGATGCGTACAGCGATAACCTGCTAGGATTTGCCAACAATATCCGCACAATTGATGGTGGAACTCACTTAGAGGGATTAAAGACAGTTCTGACTCGGACATTAAACGCGATCGCACGCAAGCGGAATAAACTTAAAGACAATGAGGCTAACCTCGGCGGTGAGAATGTTCGCGAAGGATTAACCGGTGTCATTTCCGTCAAAGTCCCTGAGCCAGAATTTGAAGGACAAACCAAAACCAAACTGGGGAATACCGAAGTCCGAGGTATCGTTGATTCCCTGGTGGGCGAAGTGTTGACAGAGTATTTGGAATTTCGTCCTCAAGTGGCTGATTCTGTTTTAGAGAAAGCCATCCAAGCCTTTAAAGCCGCTGAAGCCGCACGTCGGGCGCGGGAGTTGGTACGACGTAAGTCTGTATTAGAGTCGTCTCCTCTACCGGGTAAGTTAGCCGATTGTAGTTCCAGAGATCCGGCTGAATCGGAAATCTTCATCGTTGAGGGGGATAGTGCAGGAGGCTGTTTTGATGGCGATACGCTGGTTGCGTTAGCCGATGGGCGTTCTCTCAGCTTCAAAGACATTGTGGCGGAACAGGCGATGGGGAAAGAGCATTTTTGCTACACCATTCGCCATGATGGAACGATTGGGTTAGAGCGGATTATCAACCCTCGGATCACAAAGGCGAATGCCCAAGTGATTCAGGTGACGCTGGATAATGGAGAAACGCTGATTTGTACACCCGATCACCCCTTTATGTTGCGAGATGGTAGCTACAAAGCCGCCGCCTTATTAACGCCAGACGATTTCCTGATGTCCCTGAATGCCAAACTATCAGAACGAAGCCGAGGGCAAAGGGTAGCAGAGATTGATGCGGCTGGGTTCAACACCCGCTTATCGGAAGTGGCGTTTTCTCGTGATGTCCAAGCCAATGCGGTATCTCAAACAGTCGGGGCTGTAGGGACACCATCCTTGCGCCCTCACCCCGGGCAAGATACGAAAGAATCATCAGTAGCTCTGTTGGTGCGTGAGGAGTCCCCATCCCTGAAAGACAATCATCGGGTTGTTGCTATCGAACGCCTAGAAAAACGGGTTGATGTTTACGATATTGAAGTTCCCCATACCCATAACTTTGCCCTAGCCAGTGGCGTTTTTGTTCACAATAGTGCCAAACAAGGACGCGATCGCCAATTTCAAGCGATTCTACCGCTACGGGGTAAAATCCTCAATATCGAGAAAACAGATGATGCCAAAATTTACAAGAACACAGAAATTCAGTCTCTGATTACGGCACTGGGTTTGGGAATCAAAGGTGAGGAGTTTGACCCCTCTAATCTGCGCTATCACCGGGTTGTGATTATGAGTGTCGCCGGAGATGAACCGACTCTTGTCATGGATGATACCGGACGCACGGAGTTTGTCTCCATTGGCGGGTTCATTGATGATTGCATCGAAGGGCGTCGCACCACCGAACGTTATCGGGTGATTTCCTTTGATCCGGTGACACACGCCACCCGCTTCCGCCCTCTGAAAGCCGTGATTCGTCACAGCCATGAGGAACCGATGTACAAAATCACCACGCGCTACAATCGCTCGGTGAAGGTAACGTCTTCTCATAGTGTCTTTGTCTATGAGGATGGAGAGGTTCGCCTGAAGAAAGGGAATGAAGTGAAACCCGGTGATTGGTTGGTAGCGAGTCGGCGTTTACCGCGCCCCACCGAAACTCCGACACGAGTGGATTTGCTCAAAACATTGTATCGAGCCGGATTGACTCAATCCCTTTATCTGCAAGGGGAAGATGTGCGGCAAATTGCCAGCCAACGGGTTCTGGCAAAGGTGACGCGACCTGACCAATGGAATGAGCCACGGGTTACGCTAGACTCAGCCGGATGGCAACAGTTAATTACCCAACGTCAAGGGTTAGGAATATCCCAGAAGCAGGTGGCGACAACAGTTGGCGTGAAGCAGCCGATAACGATTAGTCACTGGGAACGGGGGATTAATCGTCCCACGTTACCGGATTTCCTCAATTATCTGGATGCGATTGGCGGAAATGATAATGTGAGTTACGAGACATTACCCTCGAAGCTGGACGACTGTTTAGCCCAAGATGATACGAGTAAAAATGCCCGTTGGCGTGAGGTGAGTAACTATAAACCCTTTGAATATTTTACGCCGAGTGAACTGGCGCAGCTTGGTGATGACGTGCAACTTGTACCCCAGGCGCATAGCAATAAGGCATTTAACCGCTATTTGCCAATTACGCCAGAACTCATGTGGTTCTTGGGGTGGTATGTAGCTGAGGGAACCCTGAGTAAACATCAGGTGAGTTTGAGTTTGGGCAAAAAAGATGAACCATTTATCCCTGAATTAATCGCAGCGATTGAGAAAGTATTCGGTGAGACACCACGTCGCTATAATGATCCCCGATACGATGGAATTAAACTCTATTTCCACAGTGTTGCAGCAGCGCGACTATTACAAGCGTGGGGATTGAATGGATGGGCGCACGAGAAGAAGTTGCCAGATATTGTCTTTAGCTTACCTGAATCCTTGCAACTGGCATTTTTGGAGGGTTATTTACTCGGTGATGGCTCAGTCACCAAAAATAGCATTGTATTTGGAACGGTTTCTGCCACATTGAAAGATGGGTTACTCTATTTATTGGGACAACTTGGCTTAATTGCTGGTGTTCACAATAGCCAGCACCGAAATCCTCCTGAATCTCCTGTTCAAACAAGACATCTTGCCTACTTTATTCGCATCTACAGTAAAGAGCAACTGAAACAGTGTCGGCTAATCTGGCAGCGCCATCATCAGGCAAAACGATTGGAAGATTATTTGGCACGTCCAAAGAGTCAGCCGCAACAATATCTGCCTATCAGCGATGATTTGATAGGATTGAAAGTGGTGGAGAATCATGAAGTTGAACTGGTGGGTGACTATGTGTATGATTTCTCCGTGGAGGGTGACGAAAACTTTATTTGTGGCATAGGAGGATTGGCCGCAAAGAATACGGACGCTGATGTAGATGGTGCCCATATCCGCACCCTGTTACTGACCTTCTTCTACCGTTATCAACGAGCCTTAGTGGATCAGGGATATATCCATATTGCTTGTCCGCCATTGTATAAAGTAGAACGCGGACGCAATCATTACTACTGTTATAGCGATCGCGAACTCACGAACCTGGTTCAAAATGAGTTCCCCGCTAACGCCAATTACACGATCCAACGGTTTAAAGGGTTGGGTGAAATGATGCCAGTACAACTCTGGGATACCACCATGAACCCGGAAACGCGGACGATGAAGCGGGTGGAGATCGAAGATGCGGCTGAAGCCGATCGCATCTTTACCGTTCTCATGGGCGATCGGGTTGCTCCTCGCCGGGAATTCATAGAAACCTACGGTTCTCGACTGGATTTGACCGATCTGGATATCTAAGTTTCCCCATAAAACAGTGTAGGGGTACGATATATCGTACCCCTACAAATTCTGAGCATAAGAGTGATCAATCAATTCAGATTATTAGTTGGCATTCTTCTGCTTTTTAGACTGTTGGCGTTTAAAGAACGCACCGAATCCTAACGCCATACCGGAACCCAGAATCGTTAGCGGTTCGGGAACAGGCTCTGGATCAGGCAAGTTTCCATCAAATATTACTGAACTATCTTCATTATTGGGGGCAACGATGTGGAATTGCCCACTTGTTCCTTTCACTGACTTAGCAATCAATTGCCCATTAATATGACCACTCGAGAACTCATTATAATCTGCTAACGGAGCTAAAACGCTGCCTTGCCAAGAAAAATTTCTAGAGTTAAGCTGCGTTGCATCAACAAAGTTAAATAAAACCCGGTTAGCTCCCGCACCACTTGAATAGCCATTGAGCCATGTTTGAAAGCCACTTGTGCGATTGAATGGCGTACCTGTTATATTAACCAACACCGTTGAGTTCGGATTAAAGCTAATATTCAAACCACTTGCATTGGCGAGGTCTGATACATCCAGCTCAAAAACGTTTAGGTCTGAACGGACACCATTCAATTTGAGCGTGCTATCCTGATTCTCAACTGTGCTGTTGGTCGCTAAATTTCCCAATTGAGTTGAATAATTCTTGTAGAATTGTTCAGCCTCAGCAAAGTTAATGGACGGCTTTTCTAATTGTAACGTACCATCGAGAATGGTGGGTGCGCTGATCACATTACCACCCACCACCACATCACCGACGTCTACTTGACCCTCGTAGTCTAAGTCGCCACCAACAACTAAAGTGTCACCTTCAAAGTTTGTAGGTAACTTGTGCCCCATCCCAAAACCCGTCAGTGTCGCATTTCCACCAACGGCTACCCTACCATGAGCATCAGAGTCAGACTCCATGTTTTCAAAAACGAAAACGTTAAAGTCTTTGGCTGGACCTGGGATACCGCTCACGGTGGCAGCTTGAGCAGGAATCGATAAGCTGAGGGCTGCGGTAGCTCCTAAAACTGTACTGGCACCGGTAACGGCAATTTTCGTTAAAGTCTTGTTCATTATTTTCCGAGTGTAGCTGCTTGAACAGTGGAAGTGGTTTACCCATTTAGCATTTGTTCTCATCATATTTGTCTTCCGGAACAGTTGGGTAAAGCTTCTGTAAAGATGGATGAGATAATCTATAAATTTTTTGTAAAGATTGTAAACTAGCGGCTTTAAGGATTATTTATAAAGTTTACGTAAAGAGTTCCCAGAATTTGATGAAGATTGGATGAAGAAACTAATTGATGTAGAAAAAATACCATTCTGATGTGGGACTGGCGGAACTGGAATTGCCGCATTAACTAGAGGGATCAGCTATAGCGGTAATTCTTCGATAATCTGCGATCGCTCCCTGTCAACCCATAACTCAACATTGTATTCGTAGTCCTTATTGAGCGTTTAATGCTCCCAGTTTTCGTTATTTCAGATGCACTTTTCACTTGAATACATTGACAAACATACCTTCTTTTGATATAAAGCCCTGAAAGACGGTTCACATCAAATCAATTATCTTTGACTCGCTCTCTATATAATCTGCAGCGTTTTCATAGAGTATTTCAGGGAGCAAGATGCTCCCACTACCAATGACGAATGACCAATGACCAATGACCAATGACCAATGACCAATGACCAATACCATCACTCCTCGTAAGGGTCAAAAATCACCTCAAATTCAGCCCCACGCATAAAGCGACGGAGTACACGTTTGTGATCTTCAGCGTCTTGACGGTTGTAAAATCGGGCTACCGTATAGCGACGAGCATCATTCAATAAGCGGATAATGACCCAAGGACGGGTTAAGTCTAAGGGTTCTTCGTCCGACTGGCGAGTCAGTGTCTCTAACCGTTCCTGTTTGAGCGCATTACGCACCAATAACATCAGTTGTTTTCGGGCGGGAGTTTCCTGATTGGGTAGAACTGTCCAACTGGTTATCGGCGCGGGTAAATAGGTCAATGTATGAGACTCTTCTGCTTTAGTGACGTTCCAAGCCAGACGGCGAGGTTGTTTTTGACATTGATACCCCTGCTGTCTGAGAACCGAACAAAGACGTTCACCTTCTTTGGTTAGGCGCAACCAGTCACTGTGCTTCATGGCGATTCCGGAATAAAGAATAAATAGCAAACTTCTCCCCAATCCCCCAGGAAAACCAAGGAAGGAGATAGAGGTTTCGCTAGTTACCCTACTGAAGGTTTATTCTCGAAAACCTATTGCCCGTGTTTTGACAAATCTCTGAATTTGTGGTATTGATATCTTCTCCAAAATTGTAGAGACGTTGCATGCAACGTCTCTACAGGCGCAAGGGTGCAGAGGTTGTAAGGACAAATGACGAATGACAAATGACGAATGACAAATGACGAATGACTACCGAACAATAATCGCCCAAAGGCTTATCCCCAAAGCGACTATCCCTAAATGTTGCATCAGGAGCGATCGCACGGGCTGACTGGCAATTTTCTGTGTCAGAACCATACTCAGCAACACACCAGCAATCAACGTCACTCCCTGTAAAAACGCAATCACCGCCGGGTGCGCTACAAACACGGGTAATCCCTCACCACTTAATCCAAACGTGGCAAACGTTACAGGCAAAATCCGTCCCGCTTCCGTCAACCCCAAACGTAAATGGTGCGCCAGATTCCCCGCCAACACCAATGGCAAATATCCATACGCTAATTCAATCAGCGATCGCGGCTTGGGATTAGGTATCGTTAAATTGAGCGTCTGAATCAGTCGGTAAGTTAATTGAATTCCACCATAAGCAATTAAAGGAATCAACGCCGGGAGACTCAAAACCGCCAGCGAAAACCAAGCGTGTGTGCCAAATTGACTCAAATCTAGGTGTAAATTCAGTTGCTGATTTAACTCCGGTAAGCGATGCAAAAACACACCGCCTAACAACAGCAACAATAACGCCACCTCATAACTGCGAGGGATATGGGTTGTCCACAACTCAATCCCTGGCGGACGCAAATTCACCTCCACCGAACGGTGCGGACAGGCTTTTAAACACGTCATACACAAGACACAATCCCGATTATCTTGTAACTGGGCGGGATGGGAATACAACGGACAGCCATTGGTTTCCATTCCTTCCCCTTTCTGGGGTCCACCCTTATAACATTGATAGGTGCTACATTCGGCTGAACAGGTTCCCTGCTGCGCCCGTAACTCCGTCATCGACAACTTGGCAAATAGACCATTCATTCCGCCAATGGGACACAAATAGCGACACCAAAACCGACGCTCGAAAATCGCCGAGAAAATCATTGCCCCCGCCGTAATCAATAGGAGTAAACAAGCGGAAAGATACGCCGTATTTTCTAAATCCCAGAGTTCTTCCCATAAGAAAATTAGGGCAAATAAACCAAATAAAAACCAGCCGCCCCAGGTTTCCGCTAACTGTCGTGACCACGGTTTCAACTGACGGGGAAATAGCCACAGGGATAATTTCTGGGTCACTTCCCCATAAATCATAAACGGACACACGGCACACCAGAGGCGTCCGACAAAGGGAAAGCCAATCAAGACGAGGGGCCACCACCATGCCCAAAAAAGATTTAAGGTGAAGTTTTCCTCACGGGTTTGGGGACCGATAAAGCCCATGATTACGACTAGGGCAAACAAGCTTAAGGTAAATCCATAGTTAATGCGATCGGGCCACCAATCACTCCTGAGAAATCGCCGCAGTTGGGGATAGGCATTTAACAGATTAAAGCGGAATTGTTTTTTCTTACTCTGGGAGGGCCACAACAGTTCTTCCGTGAGTTCTTTGCCAGAGTTAGCTTGAACCAGCGCCCGTTCCACTAAGTTTTGTAATTCCCTAAGGTTTCCAGGAAAATCATAGGCTTGTAATTGACGTAGGGCTTCGGGTGTAATTTTGGGTTTATTAATCCCTTTGGCGCGACATAAGAGACTAATATAATAGTTCATCTGGTCGCTAATATCCGTTTTTCTCACCCGTAGTGGCGGAACTTTAATCACTTGCCCAACCAGAGGGTTAATGGTGGGGAGCGCCGTTTCGGTAATCATAATAATCCGGGCGTTGCACTGTTTCACCTGGGTCAATTGTTCTAGAGAACGGCGGACAGGTTGATACGTTCCAGTTTCTAATAGAGTTGCCAGTTGAGGCATTAAATCCTGGGGCAATTCATCTACATTATTGAGAATCAACGTCCCTGTGTTCAGGGAATCAATGAGTCCCGGTTTTCCCCCTTCCCGCCCAAACAGTTCCGCACCACTGGCTTGAACTTTACTACAATCGATTTTAATCACAGGTTCGCGGCGATAGGCTGAACCAAAGTGAATCAGCGCGGCGGTGTTGTCTTTTTCCAATCCGGGTTCACCGAAAATGAGTACAGACTGGCGAGTATCGGCGGCTTGTTTGATTTGTTGTCGCAGTCGCACTGCATAGCGGCTTCTACCAATAATCCCCCGTTTGGCTTTGTTGACTAAATAGGGGCGCAGCGCCACTTGGCGTTCTTGTTCAACCTTGAGTTGAGACGACAGGTGTGCCAAGTCTTGGGCAAGTTGGGGTGAGAAGGCTTGGGATATTTCTGGATACTGGTGGATTAAGTCTCGGAATTGTTCGGCTGGGATGCGCCACAGATGACTGTCGCTGCGGGTAAGGATAGTTCTTTGAGCCGATTGATTGAGAAGTAACTCCTGTAAATGAATCACAGCGCCAGGAAGCCAACTGACGCCCCAAATCGAACCCAGTTGGTTGGTTCGGTAGCCTTCAATACGCCCCTGTTGCAGAATGTAGAGATAGTCTACCGGGGTATCTTCGATAACGAGACGCTCCTGGGCATTTACCGCTAGCGCTTCCATTCGTGGCGCGATCGCCTGTAAAATTTCATCGGAGAGAATGCTAAAAGCTGTGCGTTCTCGCAGCCATGTCACTAGGTCGAAATAGGTCATCCTGTCCTCATCATCCAATTTAGTTTATAGTTTGTTTATCGATAATCAATGGATTCATTCCCGTAACCAACGGTAAAACACAACCAAATGATCGAGCTGGCGAATCTCTGGGTTCCTCTAGCGCTTTTGGGGTTGATTATCCTAGCCGCGCTGTTTTTTAGTTGGGCAAGTTAGACAAGGTGTAAGTAGGTGGGGACAATTAAAGTTAACGGTAGGGATAGTCATTCGTCCTTGTCTCCTCCAGCTTCCCCAGCTCCCTCTGCTTCCCCAGCTCCCTCTGCTCCCCCAGCTCCCTCTGCTCCCCCAGCTCCCTCTGCTTCCCCAGCTCCCTCTGCTTCCCCAGCTCCCTCTGCTTCCCCAGCTCCCTCTGCTTCCCCAGCTCCCTCTGCTTCCCCAGCTCCCCCAGCTCCCTCTGCTTCCGTACCCTATTGCCATCCACCATCCCATTATCTCTAGGTATAGGTAAAATATGCATCAGTGATTTTAGCCCCCTTGTTATCTATGAGCGGACATCTGCCGCCGATTAGTGATTTACGCGCTCGCCATACTGGCTGGGATAAACCAACGCCAGAACATCTTAAGGATATTGGCACGATTGAGTTTTTCTGGCGAAACCTGTTTGAGGCAATTTTCCATCCGGAGCAAGGCAACTGGCAATATCATTGGCAGCAGCTCTACAATCTGATTTTGGAGCGATGCCCTGACAATGATGAACGCCGCACGACTATTTTCTACCTAGAGACGGTCAAAAACTGCTTAAAGATAGAGGGAGACTGGAAAAAATATTGGAAACGGATACTGATTTATATGGAAAATGCGAGAGATTGGGCAAGGAAATCGGTGATCCGAGGATGAGCCTGATTCCGGAACGAGTGGGATGATTGATACACCTGTTATAGGAGATGAGGAAGATGTTAGCGAAACGGGACAAAGTTGGGAAGATGAGAGAGTTGTGAGTTAACCAGCAAAGCATCCTGATCCACACCAGTAAATCCTGAACAAAGGAAAACGAAGGAATAGAGGAGCCGATCAGGATGCCTGAATATCAGTGGAAATTAACAATTATAGAGCGTAACTTGCTGTTATCGAATTGGATGAACCTAATTCCAGAAGCCCAAGAGCGTATGCTAGAAGAGGCGGACGAGTTGATGGCAATGTTACCCTTTTCCGATAGACAACGGTTACTGGCGTCTTTGGAAATGCTTCAACCTCATACCCAAGCCGAGTTATACCAGAAGATTGAGCAGATTTTAGGGAGTCAGATGGAGTTACATGCCGCATAGGAAGGAATTGAAACTTGCCCGCCAGTCTGCCTTTGAGACTTGTCTATGTACCCATCCGTGTTGCAAACTGCTGTATACAAAATTTAAACAACAGATCATCAGGCATTCCTGTAGTATTTGAATCCTGTAGGGGCGGGTTTAGGGATTAATGCAAGCATCAACACCAATAACGTTGATCCAAAACCCGCCCTTAATCCTGTGCATCTCACTGAATCGGGGCGGGTTTAGTCACATCAGGGTGAGGCGAAGAAACGATAATCGTAAAACCCGCCCCTACAGATGTACCATGATACGGTTTAGTCACATCAGGGTGAGGGGAAGAAACGATAATCGTAAAACCCGCCCCTACAGATGTACCATGATACGGTTTAGTCACATCAGGGTGAGGGGAAGAAACGATAATCGTAAAACCCGCCCCTACAGACGTACCATGACACCTCTGGAATATTCCCGCACCCGATTCCCGCGATAATCACCCATAGACCGCAACCTAGTTGAAGAAGGGAGGATGCACTGTCACACTAAGAAGGACACAATATTGTATCCTGAGTGAGCAGACCACAGTGCAGTTTTTGACCCTAGGTATTTTTTCGATCAGTGTCCTTTGGCTGATTAGCGGTGCGGTTTTCTTCACCCTGCGGATGAAATTTATTAACATCCGGGGTTTTTGGCACGCGATTGAGGTGTTACGGGGAAAGTATGATGATCCGACGGAAGCCGGGGAGGTGTCTCATTTTCAAGCCCTGGCAACGGCGCTTTCGGCTACTGTGGGATTGGGTAATATTGCCGGAGTCGCGATCGCAATTAGTTTAGGGGGTCCCGGTGCGACGGTGTGGATGACACTGGGGGGACTGTTTGGGATGACGAGTAAGTTTGTCGAATGTACCCTGGGTCAGAAATATCGCGTAATTAAACCCGATGGTACGGTGGCTGGGGGTCCAATGTACTATTTGTCGGCGGGTTTGGCGGAAATGGGACATCAGAACTTGGGGAAGGTGTTGGCGGTTATCTTCTCCATTCTGGGTATTGGCGGCGCATTTGGCGGCGCAAGTATGTTTCAGGCGAACCAATCTTATGCGGCGATAACTACCGTTGTACCCTGGTTTGTGGGACGCAGTTGGCTTTATGGCTTGATTCTGGTTACTTTCGTGGGAATGGTGATTATTGGTGGGATTAAACGGATTGGTCAAGTGGCTGGTGCGATTGTCCCGGCGATGTGTGTGATTTACTTTGTGGCGGCGCTGTGGATTCTGATGACGAATTTTATGGAAATTCCAGCCGCGATGCTGACGATTCTTAACGGCGCATTATCCCCAGAGGCGGTGGAAGGGGGAGTGTTTGGCGTGATGATTCAGGGATTACGGCGTTCGGCGTTTTCTAATGAAGCGGGGGTGGGTTCAGCCGCGATCGCACATTCCGCCGCCAGAAGCCAAGAACCTGTGCGAGAGGGGATTGTCGCCCTCTTAGAACCGTTTATTGATACAGTGGTGATCTGTAATATGACGGCATTGGTAATTGTGATTACAGGCGTCTATCGCAATCCCGAATTTAATCAACTCAGTGGCGCGGAAGTCACCTCAGCCGCCTTTGGGACAGCGATTTCCTGGTTTCCCCTGATGCTTGCGATCGCGATTTTCTTTTTTGCCTTCTCGACGATGATTTCCTGGAGTTATTACGGCGAACGCTGTTGGGATTATTTGTTTGGGCAGAATAATTTAATACTCTATAAGGTATTGTTTATCCTGGCGGTTTTTACGGGGGCGGTTTTAAGTTCGGGTGTGGTGATTAATTTTAGCGATGGTATGTTAATCGCTATGTCGTTTCCCAATTTACTCGGCGCTTATTTTTTATCGGGTCAAGTGGCTGGGGATTTAGATCAGTATATGCGGCGATTAAATAAAGGATTAGTTACAGCACCATAATTGGGTTTTCCTGGATCTAGAGCGTAAATGTATCAATCAATACAAGATAAAGGTTAGGCAAAATGGTCATTGCGATTTCAGTGAGCACTAAACTTTACAAAACTTAACATACTGCTGTTGAATTTTGTCCAACCACTTGGTACGATAAAAAAATTAAAAAGGTCATCAATATGGTTTGATGGTGTAATAATTTAGAAAATCCTAATCCCTAGAAGTATTGTGATACAACAAGGTTCAGGCATCGAGTTAGAATATTTTATCCATTAACTAAACATGTATGACTAAATTAAAAGAACTATGCATTGGATTCCCCGTAAGGTTAATAAATTGAACATTAAAAGAAAAACAGAATCCCTAACCAGAGAAGCACAATCTAGAATTGTATATCCTATCGATTGGTTTACAGCTTCTAAAATCGATATATCTAAATGCTTACTAATAAATGGTTTTTGGAGAAGTGGAACAACCTGGTTACAAGAGATTTTATCGGCAGCAACAAATTCTAAAACAGTTTTTGAACCTTTTGCAGCAAGAGCTGGTTATTTGTATAAAGCTATACCAGAAATTCATCCCCCACAAAGAGAGCGTACTTTTCTCGACCTGTTAATGCCTTACCAAGAGCATAATTTTCGGGAAGGATCACATCTTAAGCACATCGTTAGAAAAGCATTACTAGGTCTATTGCCCCATCGACATACTCGACGTACTATCAGACCCATCAGCTACTATTCTAGAGATAGAGTTGTTGTGAAGTTTGTCAGAGCATCTCTCTGTCTAAAAGCTATTTACAATGATTTCCCATGTCCCATCATTCATCTGTATAGAGACCCTCGTGCTGTTATTTCTAGTATTAAGCGAAAACCAGGTTGGGGAGATGGAGCTTTTGATAAACTTTCTATTGCAAAACAATTACTAGAAATAAATGATGGTCGTGAAAAATATTTCTCTAAATGGAAAAATGAGATTTTAGAATTAGATAAGCAGAATTTGACCGTGCGTCTTGCAGTATATTGGACTCTTACAGAAAAGTATATGCTGGATTCATTTCATAATCAACATAATAGATTTTATGTAGTAAATTATGAAGATATGATTTGTGAAGGTTCAGATTATTTAAAAAAAATTTTAGAGCAAATGAAAATACCCTTTAATGACTTAGCTTTAGAGGAAAAGTGGAAGATACCCTCTTCAACTGCTTATAAACGCCAAAATCTAAAAGATATTGACAGATTATATTCTTGGAAGTCTGCTATAAACCAATTAGAACAAGATGCAATCATGGATATTATGAAAATATTTTAATTAGACTATCACTTAAGCTAGCTAATAATTTTAATTTTTCTGGTATGGTACTACAATTAGTATCCACTTGAATGACAATAAAGTAAAAATTCCACCGTTTAGCCGTGAAATCAGTTGGTAATTTTGTAATTTCAAAGAAGTGTATCTAAGGAGGCAGAGACATACATCATGACATTAAAATGGAAATTCCAGAAGTTTATGTCAAAAATTTTTCGCAACAACAAACTTCAACTAATCAATAATAGTTTAACGTCAAAAGCCTACCTTAACGTAGGTTGTGGGGCAAATAGGCATAAAGATTTTATCAACCTTGATTACTACTGGTCTCCTAATCTTGATTTGGTTTGGGATATTACTAAAAAAATTCCCCTAAAAGATAGTTCACTTTTAGGCATATTTACAGAGCATTGTCTTGAGCATATATCTTATTTAGACTCTTATAAGCTTTTAAGAGATTTTAAGAGAATGCTAAAACCTGGAGGATATCTCCGTATTGTGGTGCCTGATGCCGAATTATTCTTGGATATATACCAAAGAGGGAAGTTAGGCGAACGGGTATATTTTCCTAATGGATTGACTGGGTATAACGGTGTACCTAGCAGTATAACACCCTTGTTAGAAATAAACAGGACATTTAGAGGACACGGACATCGTTTTGCTTATGACTATGCAACATTGAAAATTATGTTGTTACAGGCGGGATTCGTAGATATTCAGAAGAAAAGCTTTATGTGTGGTAGCGACAGAGCATTACTAATTGACTCAGAAAAGCGTGCAGCCGAGTCCCTTTATGTTGAAGCATCTGTTTCCAAGCAAACCTCGCAGTTCAATACCAATGATGCTGAATTGTATTATATCCAGGGTACTGCAAAAGTCGCGTGGGGAGGATATGCACGAGCAGTTGAGGATTTCACTCAAGCATTGCGGCTCAACCCTGACTTTGCTGAAGTTTATTATGATCGGGGTAGGCTGCACAAAATTCTAGGAAATAAGCAGGCAGCAATGCAAGATATGCAAAAAGCCGCAGAATTGTTTTCAGCTCAAGGTAATATAGAATACTACCAAGAAATACAGGAAATTATTAATGAGCTTCGTTAAGTATATCTGGTGATTATTTATTCTCTTGGGGAGCATCTCATTTTGGAAAAAGCATTACCTAAAGTAACGGCATTGCAAGGGTTTTAGCCTCCTTCAAAGAGCTAACATCACAGCGTCACAGGATTAACTTAATCGGCAAATTAGATGTTGAACAGCACGTTACCACCTATTTATTTTTACCTTCCTCCAGATGACTTACTTGAATCTAAACTAGCTCATTTGGTTGCAAATGGTCTACCGGAAAACGCTGATACCTACTGGAAAGGTTTTTCCTATGGTCTTTTCTGTTGGAATCTGCAAACCTATCTTCGTCTTAAAGCTGATGGTTTTCCATGCCAACTGGTGAGAACTATACCAGAGGAGGGAATTATTATCTCACATCGAGAGGGTTTTCCTAATCACCTAAAACCAGGACGAAAATTATTGATGGTTTGTATTAAGGCGGACAGACCGCGACATCCCTATGCACAGCTTCATATTATACAAAATCCTCAGAACAATATGCTAAAAAAATCGATGATGACCGTTGGGGATGCCTATTATCTACCACATTGGCCACAGCCCGGTTTAATTCCCCGCAATCCTGCACGTAGGGATCGATTTGAAAATATTGCCTTTTTTGGAAATCAGTACAATCTAGCACCAGAGCTAAAATATCCGTCGTGGAAAGAAAAACTCAATGCTTTGGGTTTGTCATGGCGTGTGGTAAAACGTGATAAGTGGAATGATTATAGTGAGACTGATGCAATTGTGGCTATGCGTAGCTTTAGTCAGCTAGATGTTACTTTAAAACCTGCGACAAAGCTATACAATGCTTGGTCTGCTGGTGTAATTGCAATTCTAGGTTGTGAGTCTGCCTACCGAGCAGAGCGTAAAAGCGAACTAGACTATTTGGAAGTAAATTCACTGAACGAAGTCATTCTTTCTCTCAAGCGTTTACGTGATGACAAAGGGCTACGTCAAGCAATGATTGAAAACGGTAGAGTTCGTGCTGAGGAGGTAAAACCTGCAAGTACCAGTGCCAAGTGGCGCAGCTTTATAGAAGAAATCGCTATACCTGCCTATAAACGCTGGTGTACGACATCAGATTGGAACCGACAAAATTTTTTGATGAGAAATTATCTAGCTCATAAGGTAGATAAAGTCAGCAAGATAACAAAAGAACTACGAAATCCTAACTTTATTTTGTATAAGTCGAAGGAGATATTACCGAAGTAAGATGTTCATTGGCTTATAAGATCAAGTCCTGTTAATTGCCCATAATAGCAAGGCTGTAACAGCAAAGATTTTGGGATTTTTTATTATGAGTGATTTTCCAGACATCAGATGACTTATAACTTATGAGGTTATGTCCCACTGAATCTCATAACTTCCTCCCGCATTATCGCCTGTAATCACGACCCAGTAGTTTCCGGTTGCTTCTGCCTCAAATGTATATTCGCGATCGCGATTCGTTTCTATCCTTTTTAGCACCTCTTGATCCGGTTCGAGGATTCTGATATCTAAATCGCCTTTCGTCACCTCAGACTGAACGTCGAGGACAACTTCATCTCCGGCATCAACCTCAATTTGCTGTCGTTCTGTACCTGTGAAGGTGTTATAGGAGGCTGTTGCCTGAGTTGGGAGATTCCTACTGAACCAACCCACTCTCAGAGAAGTAGAACAGGCAGATAGCCCAATCACAACGAATCCGAATAGTAAGGATTTAATTCTAAGTTTAATTCCCATCATCGCGGCTTAAGCAAACATCTCGTCAATCAAATCGCTATACTGTTCCCTAACAATATGGCGCTTAACTTTCAGCGTTTGAGTTAACATGCCATTCTCTTGAGAAAAGGGTTCTGAAATCAGACGAAATACACCAATTCGGTCATTGGGATTATAACCAGGACGGTTTTTCGCTTCTCGATTGATTTCTTGGCGGAAAAATTCCTGAACTGGTTTGCTATTTAAGTCAATCGTTTCCTCACCGGAAGCAGATTCCTCATCGGGAAGTTGCAAGTGATACTGATTCTGTTCTGCCCACCCTTGTAAGTTATCGAAATTCGGTACAATTAAAGCACCCAGCGATCGCTGATCTTGACCCACCACCACAATCTGATCAATATAACGACTCCGCATACAGGCATTTTCAATCGGTTTCGGTTCGACATTCTCACCATTACTCAGGACAATTGTATCCTTTGCCCGTCCGGTTAAAACTAAGTCTTCTTGAACCGTTAACCAGCCTAAGTCTTCTGTATTAAACCAGCCTTCCGCGTCAATGACTTTATCAGTGGCTTCCGGGTTGCGATAATAACCCTGCATGATTTGAGATCCCCGCGCCCAAACTAATCCTTTTTCTCCTTGGGGAAGGGTTTCTCTGGTGTCTGGATCAACAATGCGAATTTCTGTCTCTAGAATCGGTTTACCCGCAGAACCCCGGAGGTTATGCCAAGAACGACGGGCGGTGAGAACGGGCGAGGTTTCGGTTAAACCATAACCTTCAAGAACCTCAATACCAATTATTTCATAAAAATCATCTAATTTCTGGGCAAGTGCGCCGCCACCACAGATGGTTTGCTTTAAATTGGCACCAATTTGTTCGCGGATTTTCTTGTAGATGAATCGGTCAGCCAATGCATGAATCAGAACCAATGTCAAGCATTGAAGTCTAGCCCAGAGGCGTTGGAATCCAGAGGGTTGCTGCTGTTCTAAACTTAAGCCATTGACAAGGCGACGGGCTTTAATATAGCGATCGCTAATCGAGAAGAGGATATTAACTAGGCGCTGTTTGCGGGCAGATTCTTTACTTAGCTGCTTTTGTACCGTCTCATAAATCGATTCCAATAAACGGGGAACCGAAACAAAATAATTCGGGTGTTGGGCATTCAGATCTCGCTTAACATGGCGCAGCGTGGTATAAACCAGGGTACAGCCTTGGGAGAGGGCGAAGTATTCAATGGCGCGTTCATAAACATGCCAAGGAGGGAGAATACTCAAGACGCGATCGCCTGCTTCTAGCTGTACAATTGCACCCAAGCTGGTGACTTGATGCAATAGGTTGCCATGACTGAGCATAACACCCTTGGGTTTTCCGGTGGTGCCAGAGGTATAAACTAAGGCGGCGAGGGTGTCAGGGGTTTGTTCAATCGGTTGGAATGTGTGATTTTTCCCCTGTTCCAACACTTGGGGAAAATTGAGGATATTCAACTCCGACTCAGTATCCGGTTCCTGATCGGATAATAAAATAACCAGTTGAATCGGCAAATCGTGCAAATGCTGATCCAGCTTAGTTAAGGTATCTTGATTTTCCACAACTAAGGCAGTCGCTTCACTATCCTTAAGGATATAGAGAAGTTCCTCTTGTTCCGCTTGAGAACTTCGCACCACATCAACCGCCCCAGTGGTCATAATACCTTGGTCAGCAACAAACCAGCGGGAACTATTTTCTGAAAACAACGCCACCCGATCGCCCGCCGAGACACCTAATGCTTGCAATCCAGCCGCAAACTGCTGAATGTGCTGCCACATCTGGGCAAACGTTAGCTTGACTTCGGGTTTGGCGTAGGGGTTGTGTAAAGCGACAGTCTCCCCAAATCGCTGGGCGGCTAACGACCAAACCTCTGGTAAGGATGATATGGTGTTGTAATCGGCTTGGTGTTCCAGATTTTGGCGTTCTGGGGGCGTGGGTTTAGACGCGATCGCAATAGCTGGGGCATTCATAGGAATTTTGATTGTGTAGGGGCGGGTTTAGGGACTAATATTAATTGTCTTTCCTAGCTTGGTTGCAAAACCCGCCCTTTGTTTAAGTTTGACGTTTGAATTTGTAGGGGCGGGTTTAGGGACTAATATTAATTGTCCTTCCTAGCTTGGTTGCAAAACCCGCCCTTTCTTTTAGGGTAGAGACGTGCCTTTGCGCGTCTTTAGAGGCGGGTTTCACAATTAGCCAGCGTTTCATCAAACTGGCGTAAGCTGTTCAGCTTTATCTTCAATCGATTTCATCAACGAATCAAAGGGTTTAGCAAACTTTTCAATCCCTTCCTCAACCAGTTCTGCCATAACTTGGTCATAGTCGATCTGAATATCAGGTTCAGCCAGACTTTCCAGCGTCTTCTGCGCTTTATCAGCCTCAGTTTCTACGCGATTGGGGGCGACATCGGCATGATCAGCACAAGCTTCAATCGTATCCGGAGGTAGAGTATTCACCGTATTCGGACCAATCAACTCATTCACATACATGACATCGCTATATTCCGGATTTTTAGTGCTGGTACTTGCCCAGAGAACCCGCTGTATATTTGCTCCTTGTTCGGCTAGGGCTTTAAAGCGATCGCTCTCGAAAATTTCCTTAAACCGTTGATAGGCAACCTTAGCATTCGCGATCGCGACTTTCCCTTGCAGTTCCCGTAAGCGGGCTTCTTCGTTGAGTTCCTCCGTACCAATCCCCGTGAGTCTCTCATCAATACGATTATCAACCTTGGTATCGATGCGACTGAGGAAGAAACTCGCCACTGACGCAATATTCTCAATCGGTTTACCTGCGGCAACTCGTGCTTCTAAGCCACGAACATAAGCCCAAGCGGATTCCACATAACTCTCCACGGAAAACAGGAGAGTGATATTAACGTTAATCCCTTCAGAAATTGCCTGTTCAATCGCCGGGAATCCCTCTTTCGTCCCCGGAATTTTAATAAACACATTATCCCGGTCAATGGCGCGGAAAAAGCGTCGGGCTTCTTCAACCGTGCGTTGGGTATCCCGCGCTAAGTGAGGGGAAACTTCGATACTGACAAAGCCATCGGTTCCGCCTGACTCTTCGTAGATGGGGTGGAAGATGTCACAGGCGTTGCGGATATCTTCAAAGATCAGAGATTCGTAAATCTCTGAGGTTGATTTTCCATCTTTGATCCCCGCTTCGATATCGCTGTCGTAGACTCGATTATTCGACACCGCCTTAGCAAAGGACTTGGGATTTGAGGTAATCCCGCTGATTCCACGAGTCTCAATTTTGTTTTTCAGTTCACCGGATTCGATGAGCTGGCGATCCAGATAATCCATCCAGATACTTTGACCGTATTCTTTAATTTTGAAAATTGGATTATTAGCCATTATGATTTTATATCCTCCGTAGTTATAGTTACTTGAGCTACTTAACAGTTATTCAAGACAAGATGCCAATTGTTTGATATTGGCAATTTATATAACTTGATGCTCGTTAGGTTTTAAAACAAGGGTTCAGCGCCTCACTAACCCACCTCAGATGTCTGAGAGGACGGGAAAATGATAGACACTCAATAACAAGCCTACTAATTTTTAGCAGAGGATTACTTCTATCTGAAGTCAGGGTTAAGGGGTAGAAGTGCTAATCAGGATTGCCGGAAAAATCTGCCCATAGTTGTAACTGGTCATTTGTCATTTGTCATTTGTCATTTGTCATTGGTTATTTGTCATTGGTCATTCGTTGACTCCCCCTGCTTCCCACACCCGACACCCGACACCCGACACCCAACACCCCACACCCGACACCCAACACCCCACACCCGACACCCGACACCCGACACCCAACACCCGACACCCAACACCCGACACCCGACACCCCACACCCGACACCCCCTTTTCCAGAAAGTTGATCTATTCTTCATGACAGGTGTTCTCCTGCGCCATCCCGGATTACAAATCATCCGGTTAGGCGGACGTTCAATTGGTAGGGGTGTGTAGACCCTGAAAATTAAACGCTAGAGAGAACATCAGTTCTATTGCCGTTATGACCCAGTATTTTATGCGTCGCACTAAAATTATCTGTACCATTGGACCCGCTACCGCCTCACCCGAACGCCTTGATGCCTTAATCGAAGCGGGGATGGATGTGTCCCGGTTAAACTTTTCCCACGGTTCCCATGAGTTTCACGGACAGACGATTCAGCAACTCCGAGAAATTAGTAGCCAACATCGCAAACCCCTCGCCTTGCTGCAAGATTTATGTGGACCGAAAATTCGTCTGGGAAAACTACCTCCTGACGGGATTAATGTGAAAACGGGGGATGAAGTAACCTTTGTGTTAAACGAGGAAGGCAACAACCCGGATGAGATTCCCTTACCCATTCCCACGCTGTTTGCTATGGTGCGCGTAGGTGAACCGATTTCGATTAATGATGGTCGAGTCAAATTGATTGTCACGGAACGAGATGCGGATAGCATTCGCGCCTTGGTGAAAATTGGTGGACTCCTGTCCTCTAAAAAGGGGGTTAACTTACCTGAAACCTATTTACCCGTCACCTCTGTCACCGAAAAAGACATGACCGATTTACGGTTTGGGTTGCAATCGGGGATTGACTGGGTGGCGGTGTCTTTTGTGCGAAGCGCCAGTGATTTAGAACCCGTGCGGCGGATGATTGAAGCCGCAGGCGCTAAAACCCGTGTGATTGCCAAAATTGAAAAACGGGAAGCGGTGGAAAACTTAGAGGAAATCCTCCATACTGCGGATGGAATTATGATTGCTCGCGGTGACTTGGGAGTTGAGACGCCGTTGGATCAAGTACCCTTAATCCAAAAAGAAATTACTCGTCGCTGCAACCAACTCGGTAAACCCGTAATTACAGCCACCCAGATGCTAGAGTCAATGATCAACGCCCCTGATCCGACTCGCGCTGAAGCCACGGATGTCGCCAACTCAATTTTAGATGGGACGGATGCGGTAATGCTTTCGGGTGAAACTGCTGTGGGACAATATCCCATCGCCGCCGTGGAAATGATGAACAATATAGCTATCCAGACGGAAAAAGCCCTAGCCGAAGGATTGCAAACCTCGTCTGAGTTTCCCAGTTGCAGTATTAGCACCACCGAATCCGTAGCCGAAGCCGCTTGTCATATTGCCAGTCAATTAGGCGCACGGGGAATTATGTGCAACACTTCATCCGGCAGTTCCGCCCGCCTGGTGTCTAAGTATCGCCCCAAAACCCCGATTATTGCGTTTACGCCAGAAGAAAGTACCTATCGTCAGTTGGCTTTGTCTTGGGGGGTGCAACCTTATCTGATTACCCCTGTATACAATGCCGAACAGATGTTAACTAATGTGGTGAATGCTGCGGTGGAGATGGAGTTAGCCGAATACGGAGATAAAGTGGTGATTACCTCCGGTGTTCCCATTGGTACGCCAGGAACCACGAGTCTGATCAAAGTCCACAAGATTGGACAGGCGATCGCTTAGGTTGTCATTTGTCATTTGTCATTTGTCATTTGTCATTTGTCATTTGTCATTTGTCATTTGTCATTTGTCATTTGTCATTTGTCATTTAGGGGCGACCCACACCGCATCAATATCCATGTAGGGGCGACCCGCCTCCACTAATTAACAACGGTAGTCCTATCCAAAAAATCGGGTCGCCCTGCGCCCACAGGTTTAAGCGATCGCCTAAAATGTGATTGTTCATTGGTCTTATGTCATGTAGAGGCGACCCGCACCGCATCAATATCCATGTAGGGGCGACCCGCCTCCACTAATTCACAACGGTAGTCCTATCCAAAAAATCGGGTCGCCCTGCGCCCACAGGTTTAAGCGATCGCCTAAAATATCATTGGTTATTGGTCATTGGTTATTGGTCATTGGTTATTGGTCATTGATCATGTAGGGGCGACCCACACTGCGTCAATGCCCATGTAGGGGCGACCCGCCTGCATTAATTCAAGGGCGGTAGTCCTATCAAAAAACTCGGGTCGCCCTCTGATCCATTGGTATTGGTATCGACTGGAGATAAACCCCTCCCTAACCCTCC
Source organism: Coleofasciculus sp. E1-EBD-02 (assembly GCF_040218245.1). NCBI lineage: Bacteria > Bacillati > Cyanobacteriota > Cyanophyceae > Coleofasciculales > Coleofasciculaceae > Coleofasciculus > Coleofasciculus sp. E1-EBD-02. The sequence goes on from NZ_JAVJQN010000262.1 coordinate 26,344, forward strand.
CCTTGTCAAGGGGAGGGAACAAGACTACTTCCCAAAAATAACCAGATTTGAATACTGTGAACGCTTAAGTTATTTTAAATTTTATTTCCGTATCAGACGCTACATTCGAGCAACCTTCACGAAAACTTCATACAATCACCTCAAATACGCGAATTTCGTGAAGATTCCGTAAAGAAAATAAATATAAGCGATCGCTCACCCCAAACCTTGATTAAGATTTAAAAAGTATATCTTCAGGATTTCTGGTATATAGCTTGACCCGAGTGCCAGAAACACTGTCTATCTGACCCCAGATGGATGCTGTAAACAAAGCTAACTATTAAGCTAGCCCCAACAACCCCCACGACTAGGAGCCAGATGACACGTTCTACCGCAACACCGACTATTTCGGTAATTATCCCTGTCTATAACGGTGGCGAAGCCTTTCGTCGTTGCCTTGCCAGTCTAGCGAAAACCTCACCCCAGCCCTTGGAAGTGATTGTCGTCGCTGACGGCGATACTGACGGATCTGGGCAGTTCGCTCAAGACTTTGGTGCCAAGGTAATCCGAGTTCCCACCTCTGGTGGACCGGCGAAAGCTCGCAACTTAGGCGCTAAGGCAGCGAGCGGTGATATTCTTTTCTTCGTCGATGCCGATGTCGAAGTATATAATAACACCATCGGTAAAGTGGCGACAACCTTCCACCAGGAATCTGAACTCGCCGCCCTAATTGGCTCCTACGATGATCAGCCGGGGGCACCTAATTTCTTGTCTCAGTATAAAAATTTATTCCATCACTACACCCATCAAACCGGATCAGAAGACGCCTCTACTTTCTGGGGCGCTTGTGGTGCAATCCGGCGGGATATTTTCTTAGCTGTCGGCGGCTTTGACGAGAGTTATCGTCTCCCTTGTGTTGAAGATATTGAATTAGGCAATCGGCTGAAACGCAGAGGGTATCAAATTGGCTTGCGTAAAACCATCCAAGTCAAACATCTGAAATGCTGGAGAACCTACTCCCTGCTGAGAGCGGATATCTTTTATCGGGCAATCCCTTGGACAGCGATAATATTACGCGATCGCGAAATGGTCAATGACCTAAATCTCAACCTTGCCAACCGCGTCAGTGTTGTCTTAGTGTATACCTTATTAGCAGCTCTAATCGCCGTTTGGTGGGTATCGGCTGCATGGGTTGGCATCGCGGGATTGAGTCTAGGGCTGTTGGCAATCAACGCCTCCGTCTATCAATTCTTTTATCAAAAACGCGGCTTCCTATTCGCCCTGCAAACCGTACCCTGGCACTGGCTATACTATTTTTATAGCGGATTAGCCTTTGCGATCGGGCTAGTTCGTCACCACTGGCAAACTTATCAACCAACTATCCCAACTTGGAAAACATTACCCTGGGGCGACTTGTTAGCGATTGAGAAACGGATATTTGCGTCAATTTCTCGTGAATTAGTCGGTGCCTCAATTCTGGTTTCTTTAGTAATTGGCAACTCTTTCTAGTCCTCTACATCTCGAAGATAATAAAGCATTAGGAGGCAAATCCTTGACCCATCATCCAGTGGTAATTATTGGAGGCGGTCCTGCTGGCTTGACGGCGGGTTACGAACTACTTAAACAGGGAATTAAACCCATCGTCCTGGAAAAAGCAGATAAAGTGGGTGGGATTTCCCGCACCGAAACCTACAAAGACTATCGCTTTGACATTGGCGGTCATCGCTTTTTCACCAAGGTGGGCGAAGTCGATCAGTTTTGGTATGAAATTCTGGCAGACGAATTTATCCAAGTTCCGCGCCTGTCCCGGATTTATTATCAGGGCAAGTTTTACAACTATCCCCTTTCTCTGTTCAACGCCCTATCCAATCTTGGCATCATCCAAAGTTGCCTAATTCTGGTGAGTTACTTACGGGCAAAACTCCACGCTAAATTAAACCCTGATTTTGAACCGGAAACCTTTGAAGAGTGGGTGACTGACTGCTTTGGGCGTCGCCTCTATAGAATCTTCTTCAAGACTTACACCGAAAAAGTTTGGGGAATTCCTTGCAACCAAATTCGCGCAGACTGGGCAGCACAGCGCATTCAAGGCATGTCTCTCAAACGAGCGGTGATCAATGCTGTATTCAAAAGTCAAAATGCCAAAAGTTTAATTAAGGAATTTAAGTATCCCGTTTTGGGACCGGGAATGATGTGGGAACGTTGCCAGGAAAAGCTAGAGAGTCAAGGTGCTCCGGTGCATCTGCATACAACGGTGACTCGCATCGAACGGGAAGGGACTCGGATTAAGAGTATCACCGCAAAACAAGGGGATGAAACCCGGCAATTCACAGGCGATCATTTCATTTCTAGTATGCCTGTAACCGCCCTCCTGTATCGACTCGATCCCCCGCCCCCTGACCATGTATTAGAAGCGGCAAAAGGTCTAAAGTATCGAGATTTTCTGATTGTCTCACTGATTGTAAATCAGCCCGACCTATTTCCCGATAACTGGATTTATATTCATAGTCCAGAATTCCAAGTGGGACGCATTCAAAACTTCAAAAATTGGAGTCCGGCGATGGTGCCTGATCCGAGTAAAACCTGCTTGGGGATGGAATATTTTTGCAGTGAAGGTGATCCGCTTTGGGAATTGTCGGATGTGGAGCTGATTGAGTTAGCTAGTCGTGAGGCGATTGATCTAAATATAGGTGTTAATCAGGATGATGTTGAAGACGGCGTGGTTATCCGTCAACATAAAGCCTATCCCGTTTATGACGGCGAATACCGTAAACATCTTCAAGTCATTCAAGAGTACATCCAGACCTTTGAAAACCTGCAAACAGTGGGTCGTAACGGGATGCACCGATACAACAATCAAGACCACTCCATGCTGACAGCGATGCTAGCCGTGAAAAACATCCTGGGTGAAAATCACGATTTGTGGAATGTCAATGTGGAGCGGTCTTACCACGAGGAGTTTACTACAAAGGAGTCGCCCAAAAAGCCCCAGCAACAGCTTGTGGCAAAGTAAACAAACGTTGAGTTTTGAGTGTGTAGGGGCGGGTTTCACTACTATCTTTTCGGTTGCACCCAGATGTGACTAAACCCGCCCCGACTCAGGTTTCTAGACTATAAATCGCCTGTCCCTATAAAATTCATTGAATAACAAATCACCGCTTTCTCGCCAAGGAAATGGAATCTCATTCTCATCCATTTGTATCCATCATCATTCCCGTCTATAATGACGCCGAGCGTCTGAAACTCTGTTTAGAGGCTCTGGAAAATCAGACCTATCCCAAAACAGGATATGAAGTGATTGTTGTCGATAATGCATCTGATGAAGCAGCAGATATTAAAGGGGTAGTCGCTCAATTTAGTCAAGCTATAGCGGCTTATGAAAGCACTCCCGGTTCTTATGCGGCTCGGAACAAAGGGATATCCTTGGCGAAAGGTGAGGTGATTGCCTTTACCGATGCTGACTGCATTCCAGCATCGGATTGGATTGAAAAGGGGGTTCAACATTTACTCAATACACCCAACTGTGGCTTAGTGGCAGGAGAAATCAAAATTTTCTTCAAAAATCCTGAGCGACTCACACCTGTGGAACTTTTTGAAAAAGTTACTGCTTTTGAGCAAAAAGACTATCTGGAAAACTACAAATATGGGGCAACAGCCAACTTATTTACGTTCAAAACCGTAATTGAGCGAGTTGGATCTTTTAATTCTAGTCTGAAATCAAGTGGAGATGTAGAGTGGGGACAGCGGGTTGCTGCGTTTAATTATCAGCAGGTTTATGCCGCCAATGCTTGTGTCGCTCATCCGGCGCGATATTCCTTTAAACAGCTCTATAAAAGAACAACTCGAATCGTGGGTGGTGCTTATGATCTACACTGGAAGAAAAACAATCTGATTTTACAGCGCAATAGGATATTGCTCCAGGCACTATTAGCCGATTTACTGCCACCGCTGAATTTTGTGGTTAAAACATTTCGAGATATTCGATTACAGGGAATCGAGGAAAAGCTAAGAGTGTCTTTGGTTATGTTTTTTGTCAGATATGTAAGCGCTTGGGAAAGGATACGATTAATGATAGGGGGTGCTTCAATTCGAGAGTAGTTCTCTAGGAGTTGTGAAAATAAAGGTTGAGCAATCTCGCCGTATTGAGAAAGAAAAAATGTTATGAAAATTGCGTTCATAGTCGGTCAGTTTCCCACGTTATCGGAGACGTTTATCTTAAATCAGATTACAGGTCTTCTCGACCGAGGGCATGAAGTTGATATTTACGCGGATAATCCCGGTGATTTGACGAAACTGCATGATGATGTGGTGACTTACCGTCTGCTTGATCGCACTTACTATCTCCCTGAAATTCCAGCTAATCTTTTCTGGCGTGTGGTTAAAGGTTGCGGTGTATTCCTATCTAAATTTATGCAATCGCCTAAAGATACCTGGGAATCCCTAAATTTTCTCAAACATGGACAGCAAGCGATATCGCTTTGGTTGCTTTACACGCTGATTCCTAATTTCCAAAAAAACTATGACATTATCCATTGTCAGTTCGGAACCGTTAGTTTCAGAGGTATGGCGTTCCGGGCTGTAAATTCGCCGAATGCCAAGTTAATTACTATTTTTCGAGGACACGATATCAGCAATTTTGTTCAAGAACACGGTGAAGCTATTTATAATCCTTTATTCAAAAACGGAGACTATTTTCTGGCAAACTGTGAATTTTTCAAGCGCCGAGTGATTGAGTTAGGGTGCGATCCGGAAAAAATAAGAGTTCATGGTTCGGGGTTAGACTATAGCCGTTTTCCCTTTAAACCTCGTCACTTTCCTAAAGATGGCTTAGTTCGCATCGCCACGACAGGACGTTTAGTTGAAAAGAAAGGGATTGAATATGCTATTCGAGCCGTGGCGAAAGTTTTAGAACGGCATTCTAACTTAGAATATATGATTATTGGGGAGGGACTATTACGCCCGGAATTAGAGCAACTCATTCAGTCCCTTAATGCTGAAAAAGCCATTAAGTTAGTGGGGCAAAAATCTCAAGCGGAATTAATTACATTACTAGAGAATTCTCACTTATTTATTGCACCAAGCGTGACGGCGGCTGATGGCAATCAGGATGCTCCCGTTAACGTTCTCAAAGAAGCAATGGCGATGGGTCTACCTGTGATTAGTACACTTCATGGAGGGATTCCAGAGCTAGTTGAAGAGGGGGTATCTGGCTTCTTAGTCCCAGAACGAGATGCTGATGCGATCGCGGATCGGTTAATTTACTTAATTGAGCATCCTGAACGTTGGTCGGCAATGGGACAAGCCGGACGCTTGTTTGTGGAGCAACATTATGATCTTAATCGTTTAAATGATGCCCTTGTCGCCCTTTATCAATCCCTACTTCAGGGTGACTCAGTTCCTCACCCAGAGGTGGCACTCCCTTTAAGTACCTAACTATCACGGAGGATTTTATATGACTCTCACGACTCACCCATCTACCTCTAATACCTTATCCTCAGAGCAACCTCAGGTTACGATTGTGGTTGTTCCCCGCGAGCGATTTAGCTGTGCGCGTCGGTCTCTAGAGAGTGTATTTGCTCACACTCAATTGCCCTATAAGTTAATCTACGTCGATGGGAATTCTCCTGCACCAGTTCGACGCTATTTGGAACAGCAAGCGGAGGCAAAAGGGTTTCAGCTATTACGCACAGAGTATTACCTGTATCCAAACCAGGCAAGAAACCTAGGTTTATCTCAAGTCGATACCAAATATGTCGTCTTTTTAGACAATGATGTCATTGTTTCACCCAATTGGCTCACCACTTTAGTACAGTCTGCAGAGGAAACAGACGCGGCGGTAGTCGGTCCTCTGATGTGTCAGTATGAGCCGATTCATGAAATTGTCCATTTCGCTGGTGGAGAATCTCATATTTGGGTCGATAAAACGGGACGGCGACGGCTGCGGGAGAAAATGTATGATCAGGGAAAACCTGTTACAGAGGTTCGCGATCGCCTTGAGCGCACTCAAACAGAGTTAGCCGAATTTCACTGTGTATTAGTCCGTCGGTCTATTTTCGATCAGGTGGGTCAACTGGATGAAGGGATGCTCAACACCAAAGAGCATTTAGATTTTTGCATGAGCGTTCGCCAAGCCGGGGGTACGGTTTATTTGGAACCCGCTTGTATCGTTACTTATGTTCCCGGACCCCCTCTGAAGTGGTCTGATTTGCATTTCTATATGCTGCGCTGGAGCGATGCTTGGACGTTCGCTAGCTTGATGCATCTGCAAAAGAAATGGAATCTGGCTGAAGACAGCTATTTTCAAACTAAATACAAAAAGCTGCAAAAGGGGTGGCGGAGAAAAGGCACAATTATTGTTCCGTTGGTTCGTTTTTTAACCTTTGGTATCGGCAGCGGCAAATTGGAAAGTCTTTTAATTAAGCCAGAACAGTTACTTAATCAAACCTTAACCACTCGCCATGCTAAACAACAACGACAGCAACAGTCTGCCACTTCACCTACGCCAAACTTAGTCTCCAGCCCAGCTAATCATTAATAACAATTTCCTCAGTTAATCAGATACATGGAACAATTTCTCTTTTCAGTAGTTATCCCCAGCTATAACCGCCCAACGCAACTGGCGGCTTGTCTGGAATCTCTAACTCAGCTTGACTATCCACGCGATCGCTTTGAAGTGATTGTGGTTGACGATGGTAGTGACAGCCCCCTCGACACAGTGGTGGCTCCCTTTAAAGACTCACTCAACCTAAGGCTAATTCGACAGAACAATGCCGGACCTGCCGCAGCACGCAACGGTGCAGCTCAACAGGCAACTGGGAAGTATCTTGCTTTCACCGATGATGACTGTAGACCAGCGACGAATTGGTTGCAAGCGTTAGAAAACTGCTTCACGGCAACACCTGATCGCATTGTCGGCGGTCGAACGGTGAATGCCCTGGCTGATAATCCTTACTCTACGACGAGTCAGAACATTATCAGCATGGGGTACGCCCACTATAACGCGATTGCCGACCAAGCCCGCTTCTTTGCCTCCAACAACATGGTTGTACCTGCCGAGCGCTTTCGGGAACTGGGCGGGTTTGATCAAAGCTTCACCACGTCAGAAGATCGGGAATTGTGCGATCGCTGGTTGCATCAGGGCTATCAGATGACCTATGCACCTGAAGTCGTCATTTATCATGCTCATCCGATGACACTTCGCAGCTTTTGGAAGCAGCATTTTAGCTACGGACAAGGAGCCTTCCGCTTTCATCAGACAAGGGCGGAGAAAGGCTGGGGAAATTTCCAGATTGAAGGGAACTATTATCTTAATCTTCTCCGCTATCCCTTTGAAAATGGGCAGGGAAAACAAGGACTGGTGCTAACAGCCGTCTTGTTCGTATCCCAGGTGGCAAATGCGGCAGGTTTCTTTTGGGAAATGATTCAGTCAAAAAGAACATCCCCGTTCGATTCAAAAGCCGAAAATTTGAAATTTGAGTAATCCGGATTACCGCCGTATTTTCGTTCCCCTAACCCCTACTGAGGCACAACCTATCCCTAAAATTAATGCTCAAAACTTCAGAAACGAGAAATGCATTATACCACATAAAATTATTAATCGGATAAATATTTTCGACAAATAGAAATGGAAAAACTATCTAACGGGAATACAAAAAGAGCCAATCCATTAGGAAGAGGAAAATTACGGCTTGATGTAACTTATACTCCTGAAAGCTTACTTAGACATCCCCGACAACTGTTTGGGCAGATGTGGTATGACTTACTCGCTTCTCGCGAGTTAGCATGGCGGCTAATGGTGCGCGATATCAGCGCTAAATATCGTCAGTCAGTCTTGGGAATTGCGTGGGCACTTATTCCTCCCATCGCCATGGCAGTCGGATTTACCCTGGCAAGTGAAGCCAACATTGTCAATGTCGGTCAAACCGATTTTCCTTATCCTGCCTATGTCATGTTCAGTACTGCCTTGTGGCAAACCTTTGTTGAATCGTTGAATGGTCCAGTCGAGGCAGTAACCAAGGCAAAGCCAATGCTTGCCCGTGTTAATTTTCCCCGCGAAGCGGTTATATTAGCTAAAGTTGGAGAGGTTTTCTTTAACTTTATGATTAAATTGGTTTTGATTATCGGGCTATTTATTTGGTATCGCATTCCCGTGAGTTGGACATTAATCATAGCTCCAGTTGCTCTTATTCATTTAATCATGCTGGGTACTCTTTTCGGGACATTACTGTCTCCCTTAGGAGTGCTTTACCAAGATGTGCAAAAGGCATTAACAATGGTGACAGGCTTCTGGCTGTTTCTCACCCCAGTTGTCTATTCCGTTCCTGAATCAGGCTTATTTGGTTTTTTCGTTCAACTCAATCCGGTTACCCCTTTATTGGTAACCACACGAGAGTTAGCCACAACTGGTATTATTTCCGAACCCGTCAGCTTTTGGGTCGTCAGTGTCTTGACCTGGATTGGTTTGTTTCTCACCTGGATTGCTTTCCGAATTGCGCTTCCGTATGTTATTGAAAGGGTAAGCTCATGACTGAAGGAAGGCAGAAGAGATTTATCCCGATGCTCTTAATTGAGTTAGTGACAAACTCCAAATTGGATCTCAATAATAAATAAGGCAAATACAAGAAAATGACTCTTAATGAAGCAAAGACCGCCGAAAAATCATTGATCCAAAACATTTCATCTTCCTCCACTTCCGATACAGATGGGGTGATTTCTGTTAATGGAGTGTCGAAAAAGTTTTGTCGAGATTTGAAGCGATCTTTGTTTTATGGAATTTGTGATATCTTCACCGACTTAACCGGTGGATGTCGCCAGAGTAACACGCTACGAACCGGAGAATTTTGGGCGCTAGATAACGTTAGCTTCCAGCTACGGCGCGGAGAAGCACTTGGTCTAGTGGGGGCGAATGGTGCAGGAAAAAGTACTTTATTACGCATTCTGAGTGGTCTGATCAAACCCGATACAGGTTCCGTCAGAGTTCGAGGGCGAATCGCTCCTTTAATTGCGTTAGGGGCTGGGTTTAATCCAATTTTAACAGGACGAGAAAACATTTATGCCAATATGGCAATTTTAGGTTTATCAACCCAGGAAATAGAAGAAAAGTTTGAAGATGTGGTTGAGTTTGCCGAAATTCAAGATGCTATCGATGCACCTGTGCAAACCTACAGTTCTGGTATGGCGGCGCGATTAGGTTTTGCCTGTGCCATTCATGTTGAACCCGAAATTTTATTGATTGATGAAGTGTTGGCGGTTGGGGACGTAAAATTCAAAATGAAGTGCCATCATCGGCTGGCTAAGTTAAAAGAAAATGGCACTGCCTTTATTTTAGTTTCCCACAACCCATACACAGTTTTGAATGTTTGCGAAAACTCTATCTATTTACGAAAGGGTCAATTAGTGCTGGCAGGGGAAACCGAATCGGTTATTCATCAGTATGAAAAAGATCTATCTTTATCCGGAACTAGCCCGGTTCCGGGTATGATGACCTTACCCGAAAAACCTAAACATCAAAGTATAGGTCTAGATATTATAGCACTGTTTTTTCGGGATGATCAGGACAATATAATAGAATTTCCTTCGACAGGAGAACCTGCTTATTTTTGTGTCAAATGCCGAGCTTACGAAGATATTACTTCAGTTAATCTCGGTGTTCTAGTGACCTCTTTATCGGGAGAAAGCAATCGCATTCTTAACCTTACGTCTGTCAATGATAATGCAACATTGGATGTGCCTGCTGGACAGTTTGAACTACAAATGTATATGCCCTACTGCTGTCTAATTCCGGGGGTTTACAGTGCCAAAATCTATGTCAAGCAGGGAGTGCGTTCCTTTGATATTGTGCGCTCTTTTAGATTCCGGGTAGACTCCAGGAAGAATACCAGTCGTTGCATGTTCTATCAACCTCGAAGCTGGAGGGTAGTCAATCCAGATAAGATTGATTAAGCCCCTGCTAATCAGATTCGGTATAATTTTAGAATAATAAAACTACGGATAAATTTTAATGTTATTAAGGCTTCTACTGAAAAAACGTAAAAAACTCCCTTTACCCATTCAATTGAGTCTAGCTCATTTAGCCACTCTGGGAACAAGGCAGAAATTCGCTCACTGGTTCACAGATATAGAAACCTACTGCACGTTTATCGGCTATTCTCGAAGCGGACATAGTATCGTCGCCGCTTTACTTGATGCACACCCCAATATTGTCATGGCTCATGAACTGCGTGCTGTTAAATATGTTCAGGCAGGCTTTGAGCGAGATGTCCTATATTATCTCCTGTTTCAAATGACTAGAATTAGAGGACATTCTTGGATGCGCGGGGGTGGGTATACCTACGATGTCCCCGATCAATGGCAAGGTTCTTTTAAAAAGATTCAGGTTATTGGTAATAAGCATGGCGAGTTTACAGTTAATAACCTGGCGGCTAACCCAGAGTTACTTCAGAAGCTTCGAGATGTGGTCAAAGTACCAGTACGATTTATTCACGTTGTCCGCAATCCGTTTGATAATATAGCAACAATGGCGCTCAAGAAAGCCCAGAAGAACGCCCAGCAGAATTCGTTAGACCTGCAGGCGACTACAGATCGCTATTTTCGGGTTTGTGAATCCGTTATGAAGGTGAAAGAAATGGCGGATTCAGGAGACGTATTTGATTTGCGTCACGAAGATTTTATTCAAGATCCAAAAGCGCAACTGCGTAACCTGTGTCTCTGGTTGGGAGTAGAGCCATCATCAAGTTATTTAGATGCCTGTGCCAGTATCGTTTTTGAATCACCGAAGAAAAGTCGGCATAAAATAGAGTGGACTGTAGATTTAAAGCAAGAAATTGAAAACGAAATACAGTTATTTCCGTTCCTGGAAGGGTATACATTTGAACGTTAGGAGAGCGGCACAAACTAAAAGAATTTAATTGAAATTATTTATTCATGTAAGAGGTCTATTATGTCTGAAGTTGGTGATACTATATCTGTAGCAAATGCACGTTGGTCTTTCGGGGGTAGCGTACCGGAAACCTTCGATAACCATGTTGGTCGCTCAGTTCCCCAATATCGACAAGGTCACGAAATTGTGGTGGCGCTGTCTGATTTTTTTATCCGTCCAGGTTCGAGAGTGTATGAACTGGGCTGTTCGACAGGTGAACTCACGCGAAAGATCGCCGAAGCGAATAGCGATCGCCATGTCTCGTTTATCGGTTTAGAAATTGAACCAGCCATGGTGGAAGCAGCAAAGCGGAAAACCTCGAATTTCCCCCGGGTTGAAATCCGAGAGGCTGACATTCTCAACGCGGAGCTGGAGCCTGCCGATCTGATTGTTGCCTACTATACCGTTCAGTTCATCCAACCTGCTGTAAGGCAGCTATTGTTCAATAAAATTTACAACAGCTTGAACTGGGGCGGTGGATTTCTCCTGTTTGAAAAAGTGCGGGCGCCTGATGCTCGCTTTCAGGATATGATGTCGTCGCTCTATGTTGATTTCAAATTACAGCAGGGATTTACTGAGCAAGAGATTGTCAATAAAAGTCGTAGTTTAAAGGGTATACTCGAACCCTTCTCCACTCAGGGAAATATTGACTTGATGCAGCGAGCGGGCTTTGTGGATATCATGACGGTATTTAAGCACCTCTGCTTTGAAGGCTTTTTGGCAATTAAATAGCAGCGCCGTGGAAAACGCATAAGATTGTAATAAAACAAACATTAAGAGAATAAGAAAAGATGACTATCTATCATACGTTACGTTCTTACTGGTGGGATGCCGCTCTACTGATGCGCCATCTTCGGCGACAACAAAGCAAACAAGGAAAACGGCTGTGGTGGCAGTTTCTTACCGCTTGGGAGTCGGCAACACCGTCGCTCTATCACAACCTACAAGTAGCTTATCGCCGCCAGCGACCCCTACCCGAGGAAACAATATCCCCCCAAATGTATGGCTCGGTCGTCACTGTCGAGGATATCCGTATGCGTATCGATCCCAGAATGTCACCCTATCAAGTGCAAAAGCTGCTCTGCGGTCGCCATACTCGACATGAGCGTCACTTGGTAATCCCTCGGCTTGAGCCTGACGATATCGTGATGGAACTCGGCGGTGGAATTGGCATGTTGGCAACCGCCTGCGCCTTGAAAATCGGCGGCGATCGCGTTCATTCCTACGAAGCTAATCCCTTCCTGGAGTCTTTAATCCGTGATAACTACACCCTCAATGGGGTGAACCCACACCTGAAAATGTGCATGCTTGGTCGGACGGCTGATACCTGCACGTTTTATGTTTCTGAACACTTTGCCCGTTCATCGACATACAAACTTGAAGCTCAACAAGAAACAACGGCTTGCGAAGTACCTGTCGAACCTCTCAACGATGAGATCCAGCGTATCCAACCAACGGTTTTGATTATGGATGTTCAAGGTAGCGAAGGCGAACTGTTGAGCTTTGCGGATCTCTCTAGCGTTCGCAAACTGCTCGTTGAGATGCATCCGAATATACTGGGAATTTCCCATGTCAATGCGCTACGCCGACAATTGCGAAATCAGGGCTTCTTGGAAACTGAGCGTGCTGGTCAAAGTTTTTTCTACGTCCGCCAATAACGAGCGATCGCGCTGCGATTGACAAGGCAGAGGATACATCAATATTACTTCTCCAGGACTACCTGTATGCTTGATTATGTCGCCTCATATCTTTTCTAAAAAACCCCGAATTTTTTTCATGCATGTTCCCAAGACAGGCGGAACTTCAGTAAATTCAGCCATCCAAAGACATTATGGTCGCCAGAGTTATATCCTTGATCCAATCCGAACGAAAGCGATGGCAAAATTGCTTTATCAGTCTGTTCCTGCTGTTGAAAGAGGAACATACCTATTGCGAGATAGCTTTATCTTAGATGCCATGAATCGAGATGTTTCATATATTTCCGGACACGCTCACTTTAATCAACAAATTTTGGAACGTTATTCAAAAAACTATGCTTATGTGACGCTGCTTCGAGATCCAGTCAAACGATATATATCTAACTATTTTTTTGATGCTAGTAAAGTCAAAGGAGACCATTCTTATGTCGAACAGAGTCTTTTGGATTTTCTAAAAACTCGTAGAGGGATTAGGCGGGGACACTTATATATAAACTATTTTTCGGGATTTCCCATCGAGCGCGACTATGATTTGAGTAAGCTTTCCCAACGAGTTGAAATTGCCAAGCAAAATATTTTAAAATTTGATTGTGTTGGCATTTTAGAAAACTTGCAAGGATTTAAAGAGAGGTTTAAACAACAGTTTGGATTAACGCTGAGAATTCCTCATCAAAACAAAAATCCTGTTGTTAATCCTTTAGTTGAGTCTCATCTTTTGAAGGTAATTCAAGAGATTTGTCAACCTGATATAGAGATTTATGAGTTTATGAAATTGCATTGTCTCAAACAAGCTTAGTTCTACCGTTCAATGATTATATGGATATTTATTAGTTTTTTTTAATCATGATGCCAAGTTCTAATTGATCTGAAGGATAAGCAACTTGCCTACAGGGTTAACTGAACTGGACAATCTGCTTTTTGCTGACCTACACTAAAAACTTGACAAATGTTAAAACAAAAAACGGGAAATTTACCAAATCTAATTGTTATTGGCACACAAAAAGGCGGGACAAGCAGCTTGCATTACTACTTATCTCTCCATCCGCAAATTTATATGTGTCGAGAGAAAGAGTTGGATTTTTTTATTGCTCAACGCAACTGGGAACGAGGTGTTGAATGGTATAAGAAAAATTTTGTCGGTGAAGCAAAGATTTATGGAGAATCATCGCCCAATTACACAGACTATCCTCGGTATGATCAAGTTCCTAAAAGAATGCACTCTATCGTCCCGGAGGTGAAAATTGTCTATATTCTGCGAGATCCAATCAAGAGAATAATTTCTCACTATATGCACTGGTATAGTGCTGGTTTGGAAAATAGAAGTCTATCAGATGCTTTGATAAAAATAGAATCGAGTCGCTATACACGTCGTTGCCTTTATTATACGCAACTCGAACAATATTTAAATTATTTCCCTCAATCAAATATTTTTATTATGACGACTGAGGATTTGCAGAATAAGCCTCAGAAATTCCTGCAAAAACTATTCATTTTTCTAGGAGTTGACAATTCATTTTATCACCAAAAATTATCGCGCATTCATCATAAATCTAGCCAAAAGAGACGCAAAAATGTTTGGGAAAGTCTTTAGAAAAAAGTTCACTAGGAGAGACAATTGAACACCTGCCCCGCCCGATTAGAGAAAAAGCCAAAACATTATTGTACTTGCCATTTTCCCACAAAGTTCAACGACCAACATTGGACAAAAGTTTAGAAGCAGAATTGATAGACTATCTCCGACCTGATATAAATCGTTTGAGAGACTATACTGGACTTGCTTTCGAGGATTGGTGTTTATAATTATTTAGTGTTTGCTCTCTGATTTGAAAAAGAGTAAACTACTGTACGAGGCTATACAGAGGCTACCCAATGAATTATGATTCTGAAGACGGTAAGTTTTTAATGAATAGAACAATTAGTGAAAGTACAGAGAAAGATATTGCCAATCAATCGGGCGACAATGAAGTCGTCATCTCTGTAGATGGGATTTCTAAGAAGTTTTGTCGCGACTTAAAGCGGTCATTATTCTATGGCGTGCAAGATATCACCACTGATTTAGTCGGCGGACGGCGTCAGAGTGAAGTGTTACGTCCTTCTGAGTTTTGGGCGTTAAAAGATGTTAGTTTTCAGTTACGGCGAGGCGAGGCGCTAGGTTTAGTTGGCGCTAATGGTGCGGGGAAGAGTACGCTGCTACGGATTATTAGTGGTTTGATCAAGCCAGACACTGGCTTGATCAAGGTTAAGGGACGGGTAGCTCCGCTCATTGCTTTGGGAGCCGGATTTAATCCAATTCTGACAGGAAGAGAAAATATCTATGCCAATATGGCAATTTTGGGGTTGTCTAAAAAAGAAATTGAGGAGCGATTTGATGCGGTAGTAGATTTTGCGGAAATTGGGGATGCCATTGATGCACCCGTACAAACTTATAGTTCGGGTATGGCAGCACGGTTGGGGTTTGCCAGTGCAATTCATGTAGATCCAGATATTTTGTTGCTGGACGAAGTGTTGGCTGTAGGGGATATAAAGTTTCGAGCAAAATGTGGTCGCAGGCTAGCAGAGATTCGGGAAAAGGGAACATCTTTTATATTGGTGAACCATAAACCAGCGGCAATTCTATCTATATGTGACTCAGCCGTTTACCTTTCTCAGGGAAAGGTAGTTTTGAAAGGGGAAACGAATTTGATCATCAAACAGTATGAAGAAGATTTGATGATCAAGGGAATTGAATATTCAAAAGGGAAGGTAATTTTGCCAGAGAAAGATGAGGCAGACAGTGGAGGGATTGATATTACTTATCTTTGCTTTAGAGGCGAAGGCAATGATATCATAAATTTTCCTCAAACTGGAAAACCTGCTTATTTTTGTGTTGGCTGTAAAGTCCATCGTCAGTTTGACGATGTTTACCTTAAATGTAAAGTTTGCGACATGGCTCGAGAAAATGAAATTATCCTCGATCTTAATAGTGATTATGATAACAATTTATTTAGTCTAGAGACAGGAAATACGGAAATCCAAATTAAAATGTCATCTTGTAATTTAAAACCAAGCACATACAGTATGGAAATTTATTTGGTTAAGAAGCCTCAGTACTGTTTTGATATTATTCAAAATTTTAGGTTTAAGGTTGAGGAATCGGAGGATGTTAATTTACTTATGAGTAGAAATTTATATTATCAAGACAAAGAATGGGTAGTAAAAAATATATAACTGTTTAATCAAATAATAAAAAATGGCGGAGTAATTTTAAACTAATACAAGACACTAATAAAAAATGATATCAAAAACAACGGAAAAACTAACGATTGGAATCCCGACCAAAAATCGTGCCTTGATGTTAGCAGAATTACTAAGTGACATTGAAAAATATCAAGCCGATTTACCAGTGGTTGTATCTGATAACAGTGATCGACCAGAGGATACAGCTAAGGTGGTCAAAGAATATGCTGAACGTTTAAAGATAAACTATGTACATACTGAATTTAGTATATCCCAAGCCGAAAATTTCAATACTGTGTTGAATAATTCGTCTACTAAGTACGTCGTTATTATGCATGATGATGATCGGTTTATCCCCACCTCTATTGGCACTTATCTATCTCTAGTCAACTATCTGGATCATGTTGATATTGATGTATTTGGAGTTTATGTTCAGGCGTTCAAGTTTAAAAATGAGGACGAGTTAAACAAACTCATCAATCTTCCTATAACTGTACCCGATTTAATTGACATTAAAGAGAATCTGAAAGTTTTTGCTAAGGGAGAGTACCTAAAGTATTTTGTGGAGGAAGGTATAGGCGGTAAAGCCCCAGGAGTACTTGTTAATCGCTTTTTGATGGGAAAATATAACATCAATTTTCCTACAGATACTGGAGCCAAACATGATAAAGCATTTTTTCTAACTGCAAACACCTTGGGATCTGTGGGATACTGGAGAAAAAAAGTTATCGCCAAGAGACTTCATCAAAGTCGGTCTATACATAGAAAAGTAACGGAAAATTATTGCTTATTTAATCAAAAAATTTTAGAGATTTATCAAGGTGATGATTTATCGATCAAAAAAATTCATAAGAAAAGATTTGAAAAATGGCTACAGGATGAATCAGGTTTTAAACCTCTTGAGTGCTGGCGTCTGATTTCATTAAGTCAAGTAGGCGTCTTAGAACGGGCTAATCTGTTTATGAAATATCTCTTTCATCATCTAAAAACAATAAAATTTAAACCTCAAAATACTTAAGTCAACCAATGAATAATTATTCGCCAAGAGAAGATAGTCAGGAACGCATCGGTTTTGCCATTGGCACAGGGCGCTGCGGCACTAATTTTCTTGCCAAAATTATCGCTCTAGAATCAAGCGTTTCATCAGTTCATGAACGGAATCCGTTAAATGAAACGTTTCATCGCTACTGTAAATGGTATGATTTGCCTGTAGATCACGAGGGTTTTTTGCAGACAAAAGAAGATGAAATTAAACAAGACTTGGAAAATCATCTCTTTTCTTTTGAAGCAAGCGCTCACCTTTCCCTCTCACTGCTAGAACTCTATAATCGCTTTGAATCCAAGTTTCTTCTTTTAGTGCGTAGTCCAGAGCGAGTAGTTAACTCTTATTTGCGTAAAGGATGGTATGAAAAACCCGCCGTGAGAGCGAATCCTGACTTAGCACCAGGCTATCAGGACTACTGCCATAATTTTCATCACTTCCTCGGTAGAATTATGCCCTCTGGGGACAAATTCCGGCAATGGAACCAAATGAGCCGAGTGGGAAAGATTGCTTGGTACTGGAATGCACTCAATGCAAAAATTATGGAACAGTTTGAAAGCATACCAGAAACCCACTGGCGGGTAGAAAAGCTGGAACACTTATCCTACAGCCGCTATCTAGAAATTGCTCAGTTTTTTGGCTTCCCGTCTATGGTTTCACAGGAAATCTATGAAGAATTGGCGCGACGTCGTCCCAATGCAAAATCTAGCGTTCCTACGATTGCGACATGGACTCCCTCAGAGATTAGTGAGTTTGAGGCAGAGGTGGAGCCGATGGCTAAAAGGTTGGGTTACGAATACAGGGTGAGTCATTTACCCGTTCCTCAGCCCAGACCATCTGAAGCAAAACAATCTTTGATTAAAAAATTATTAACCAAAAAGAATATATAGCAATCCTCCATGAAGCTGACTATGCAAAGCACAATTGAAACTCTGTTTTGGCTCTTTGTTCCTATCCCTCGCCAATCGAGATTTGAATCAGTACGCCTAAAGTTTGCAAATATCGGATTCCGATATGAGTGTCCACTTTGTCAGGCGCGGCTTGGTTCTTTGCACCCATTAGGTGAAAATTTTCCCGTCCTAGTTGAAAAAAATGTTGTTGGCGGTAGGCAACGGAATGCTCGCTGTCCTTGTTGTAAATCTTCAGATCGCGAACGATTGATTTATCGGTTTCTCTTATATCAAACTGATTTGTTTTCACGCCCAACTAAGCTGCTACACGTTGCTCCAGAGAAACGTCTGACCAAACTGATTGCCAAATTCTCCCACTTAGATTATCTGACTGCCGATCTCGATTCAAGTCCGTCTCGTGTTATGGAGCAGATGGACATAACCGATATCCATTATCCCGATGCATCTTTTGATGCCATTCTTTGCAATCATGTCCTTGAACATGTGCCAGAGGATAGAGTAGCGATGTCTGAACTGTATAGAGTGCTTCGCCCTGGTGGCTGGGCGATTCTTCAGGTGCCTATTTCTCTCACTCTGGATACGACGTTTGAAGACCCATCGATATCTAGTCCAGAGGAGCGAGAGCGAGCCTATGGTCAGCACAATCATGTCAGACTCTATGGGCGTGATTATATTCAAAGATTGCAAAACGCCGGATTTATAGTTAACGAATTCATTTGGTCAAAATATCCCCAATATTTTGGTGGATCAAAAAACAAATATGGGTTAAATCCGGATGAAATTATCTTTTTTGCCGTTAAGCAGAGTTGACTGAGGTTAACCGTTGCTATATTCAATGCCATTAGCCGTTTTTTTTAAGACCGATAGCCATGCATATCCTGGTTTCTTGTGAGTTTGAAGCCTCCTATCAAAAAGCTCATGCAATTAATACGATTAAGATGGCTCAGGGGTTTGCTCGACTGGGGCATGACGTTACTGTTGTTTGTCGCGAACCCCCAGAGGGTAGAGTCTCCCCGGATAAGCTAGCCAAAATTTATGGGTTAACCGAACCGCTACGCTGGGTGCAATTGCCTCGTAAGATTCTGGGCTGGAGTACGGATACCTATTGGCGGACAGCACTATTAACTCTACCAACTGCACTCCAAATCCGACCCGACTTAGTTTTTGCTCGTGGCTACCTTTTTCCTTGGTTAAGTAGTAAATTGGGCATGGCTACTGTTGCAGAAAAGCATTCACGGGTGGGAGTCGTCAATTCTCGCTTCTTTCGTTTAGTCAAAGGAACCCACCATAGCGCTTTCCTGGTTTGGCTGACGATTTCCCATCGTTTAGCTGATTACTACCATTCCCAAGGTGTGCCTAAGGAAAAGCTGCTTGTACTCCCCGATGCAGTCGATCTCAAGCTTTACCAGCGCCCAGAATGCTTACCAGAGAGTCCTTATCCAGTAAATTGTGCCAACGTGGCTTATGTGGGACACTTATATGATTACAAGGGTATTCCTACTGTGCTAGAAGCAGCAGCCAAGCTACCGGAGGTGATGTTTCATTTTGTCGGGGGATGGCAAGAGGACATTGACCGACACCAGAAACGAGTAGAAGAACTGAGATTACAAAATGTCATTTTTCACGGACTTAAGCCTCAAGTCGAGGTGCCAAACTTTCTCTGGCATGCAGAGGTATTACTGCTTCCACCTTCGCAACATCATCCCAGTGCGGCTTGGACGAGTCCAGTGAAACTGGGTGAGTACTTGGCATCGGGAACGCCAGTCGTGGCGACAGATATCCTCGCCCTGAGAGACTGGTTAACTGATGAGGAAGTAGAATTTGTCCAACCTGATAATCCGGAAGCGTTGGCTCAAGGGATTGGTCGTCTGTTAAGTGACAAATCCAGGGTTGAGCAGCTTCGAGTCGCTGGGATCAAGAAAGCACAAGCGCTGTCATACGAGAAAAGGGTGGAAGCGATTCTCAAGTACTGTGGATTATCGGTCTACGGGAAAACATTTTCCCTTGATGATACGCCATCGCTCAAACAAGGACTTGGACAATGAGCAAACCTTTACTCAGCATCATTATCCCAACTCGCGATCGCCCTCACTTGCTCCCCCATGCTGTCAACAGTGCGTTAGCACAAACCCTAGACGATTTAGAGGTCATTGTCGTGGATGATGCCTCGACTCAGATGGCTCAACTGCCCAAAGACTCTCGGCTGCGGGTGATTCGCCTAGAGCAGTCGCGGGGCGGGGCTGGAGCCCGTAATGTCGGCACCGAAGCAGCGCGAGGGCGTTGGGTGACCTACTTAGATGACGATGACCGCCTTCTGCCCCAGATGGCGGAGGTTTCGCTGGCGGCGATCGCTCGCGCTTCGGCAACCCCGCCCGTAGCCGTCATCTCCGGGCTGGAAAAAGTCAGCCCTCAAGGAGAAGTGATCAAAGTCCGCATTCCGCCGTCGCTGTGTCCGAAAGGGAGTCACTTTTTTCTAGAAACTCCCGAAGCTGGGCGCTCCTATGCAACCAAACAAACTCTGGTTGTAGAACGAGAAGTAGTCTTGCAGATTGGCGGGTGGGACGAACAGTTTCGCTCGCGAGTACACTCAGAGTTCTTCTTACGGCTCAACCCCGTCTGCACCTTAATTGGCTTACCGACAGTAACCTATCAACTTCGTTGCCACGGTGGGGTTCGCGTATCGAGCAATCCGGTTCTGCGGCAGGAGAGCTTCCACCGCTTAATTCAAAAGCATCAGGTTGCCTTTGAATCCCATCCTCGCCAGTTTGCTCAGTTTATTTATCGACATGCTCGAAACTCCTGGCAAGAACGACAATTTCAAGCTGCTCTGTTGGCGATCGCTTGGGCTTTGAAAATTGACCCAACCCATCCCTTAAGGAACTTCCTTCAAGGTGTTTGCCAATATGCTAACCGATTTAACCCTGCTTAATTAGGTTGGCGGTATTGGTATTCAATGGGTTGCTAATCCGCCGAGATATGATGACTTACTTTCAAAAGCAAGAAGCTGCTGCCGCTTCTATTCACCCCAAACTAGGGAAGTCAAGACATGAGTAGTCCTTTGATTAGCATTATCATTCCCACCTATAACCGACCTCAACTGCTGCCACGGGCGGTTCGGAGTGCGCTAGCTCAAACAGTAGAGGATTTTGAGGTAGTTGTTATCGATGATGGTTCGCCAGAGTCGGTTAATTTACCGGAGCATCCGCGACTGCGAGTGGTACGATTATCTGAGAACCGAGGTACAGCCGCCGCCCGCAATGCTGGGGCAAAAGCCGCTCGCGGACGCTACATCACCTACTTGGATGATGACGACCAACTGTTACCCCAGATGGCAGAGGTTTCACTCACAGCCCTTGCCAATACAACGCTTCCTCAACCCGTGGCGGTACTGTCTGGTTTGGAGGTAGTGGATCTCGATGGCAACGTGACTCAGAGGCGGATTCCCCCGACATTACCACGCGGAAAGCATTTTTTCCTCGAAGAAATTGAGCCAGAGCAATCCTTTCTCTCGAAGCAAACTTTAATGGTGGAGCGTGAGTTGCTATTAGGGATTGGTGGATATGACGAATCATTTAGCTCTCGCGTTCATACCGAGATATTCCTGAGGCTCAATCCAGTTTGCTCGATTCTCGGTTTGCCAACTGTCACTTATCAAATGTTCGTACATGGCGGTTCGCGCATTTCTCGCGATCCATCGCTGCGTCAAGTCAGTTTCAATCAACTGATCCATAAGCATGGCGCAATTTTTCAGGCGCATCCAAAGATGTTTGCTGATTTTGTGTACAAACACGCCCTTAAGTCCTACGAGCTGAATCAAAAACGGGCAGCGTTCTTGAGCGTATTATTAGCGCTGCGGATTCATCCAACTTATACCCTCAGTCAAATTACTGAGTCCTTTTGGCACAGACTAAGCGAATCTACCGGGCGAATGTTAACAGAACCGTTGAAGAGCAATTAAACTTGTCTAAACGTGAACGCTAATTCTACTCAATCCAATTGTTAGGAGACTTCAAAAATGGAAACTGCACGTACAAACGAACCGCAAGTCACAGTGGTTGTTACCCCACGAGAGCGTTTCAGCTATACTCGTGAATCCCTGGAGAGCATTTATGACTATACGGAAATTCCCTTTAACTTGGTTTATGTCGATGGGGGTTCGCCTCAGCATATCCAGCAGTATTTGGCAAATAAAGCACAGGAGAAGGATTTTCAACTGATTCGAGTCGATCGCTACCTTTCGCCTAACCAATCCAGAAATTTAGGACTGCGTCAGGTACGGACAAAGTATCTTGTTTTCGTAGACAATGATGTCATTGTCACACCCGGTTGGCTGAAGGGATTAGTTGAATGTGCTGAGGAGACAGAAGCGGCAGTGGTTGGACCCGTAATCTGCATTGGCACTCCGATTCATGAAATGATCCACAATCCTGGTGGAACGATCGCTATCAAGGAGGAGCAGGTTGGCGAGGAGCAAATACGGCGTTTTCACCACAAGTGCCATTTTAAAAGACGAGTGGATGACGTGCGCGATCGCCTCCAACGAGCAGAGTGTGACTACGTAGAGTTTCACTGTATGTTGGCTCGCACTGACATCTTTGAAAAGACGGGTCTCCTTGATGAAGGTTTGTTCAGCACTCGCGAACACCTCGATTTTTGCATGATGGTGGCTCGTGCTGGAGGCAAAATTTATGCAGAGCGACAGGTGATTGTGACCTATGTTCCCGGACCCCCTGTGCAATGGTCTGACCTAGGCTTCTTTATGCTGCGCTGGAGTGATGCTTGGGATTTAGCCAGTCTGGAACATTTTCGAGAAAAGTGGGACTTGACTGAAGATAATTACTTCCAAAGCCGATATAAAAAGCTAGGATTCCGCCGACATAAAGCCTATGTCAAACCTCTAGCCAAAAGCCTTCTGTTTGGACAGCGCAGTCTGACATTAGAAAAAATTCTCATCCGTCTCGATAGAATGGTGAACCGTCATGTCAGCGATCGCTACGCCCGAAGCCAACGTCAGAGCGCTCCCACTCAAGGCTTAGAGATGCAACCGTTTCCAGCAAGTACTAATCCTTCTAAGTAGGGTTTGCTGAATAAGTATTGTGGTGAGGGTAGCTGAGGGGGTGACAAGGGACTTGAGGGTACTACTGGGGGTAGGGGGTAGCTGACAGGTGTAGGTTTTTTATTTTATGGTTGGGACAAGACAAGGACGACAAGGAAGGAAAGAAGACAAGGTGGGAAAACCGTACAGAATTCGGTTCGGTCAAACTAACTTCTAAAAGCCGAAACGCCCTATTTTTCGTTCTCACTCTTCCTTGTCTACTGGTCTACCTGTCTTCCTTGTCTTGCCTAAACCCCCATCTTAAAAAACCTACCCTTGTGAG
>NZ_JAVJQN010000224.1:0-3735 GCF_040218245.1 Coleofasciculus sp. E1-EBD-02
ATCTTTATCTAAAATAGGGCTTACAGATGGAGGGAGATGATACCTGATGACAACGGTAACAAGCCAGCCTAAAATTACCTGGGAGAAGCTACCCGATGATTTTCCCTTACCCGATGATCCTGTGGATAATATTGATCAGCCCACATTAGCCGCCGCACTCAGCGACAGTTTAGAACAAACCGGGCGATTGCAAGACAATACATTAGTCGCCACGAATTACGGTGTCTGCGCTCGGTTAGAGGGTAAGTTTGTGGTTAAAGCTCCCGATTGGATGTATGTACCTCGGATTGAGGTATCCCAAGAGAATGTCCGTCGCAGTTATACGCCACACCTGCAAGGGGACATTCCAGGAATTGTGATTGAATTTCTCTCAGATACAGAAGGAAATGAATATTCGAGCAAGCCAACTTATCCTCCGGGGAAATGGTATTTTTATGAGCAAGTGTTGCGAGTCCCCCAGTATGGAATTTTTGAACCTGAACAAGGTGTACTGGAAATGTATCAGCTCAATGACGCTGGATATTATGTCTTGCAGCCGCCGCAGGAGAGGCGCTATTGGATAGAAGCGCTGGGTTTATTTTTGGGTGTGTGGGAAGGAAGGAAGGGAAACCGTCAGGGGTATTGGTTGCGGTGGTGGGATGAATCTGGGCAACTTTTACCTTGGGGAGTAGAATTAGTAGAACAAGAACGACAACGGGCTGAACAAGAACGGCAACGGGCTGAGCAAGAACGACAACGGGCTGAACAAGAACGACAACGAGTTCAAGCTTTGATCGCCCAGTTACGAGCGGCTGGAATAGAGCCAGAGACGTGAGTACAGCTACAAAATTAGTAGAGACGTTCCGGTGGAACGTCTCTCCAGTAGAAAAACCCGACCTAAAACCTAAAAGCTAGGTTCTAATCTGGACCATCCGGATCAGCGTCAACGGATACCGCAGAAGCCAAGGATGACTCCGGGTCAAAGAATGATCCAGTACTATGCTGAGAGAGTTGAGGTTCTAAGAGTTCCCCAGGCATTTGCGAAACTAATTCTGGCGTTTTGCCATTAGTGGCAGCATGGTGGATGCGAATATCTTGCTGGGGTAGGATTGAGATCCCTTCTTTGGCAAAGCGTTCCTGAACCATGTAGAGTATCTCTTCATAAGCTGTCCAAAAATCATTAGTTTTTGTCCAAAATTTAATCCCGATACTCACATAATAGTCAGCACCTTTATAAGGAAACACTGACGGTGCTGGATTATCTAGAGTCAAAGGGTGTGAGTTGGCAATCTCCAACAAAATTTTCTTGACTCGGCGCAGGTTCGTGTCGAAGGAAATACGAACACTCACTCCCCCCTTACGAATACCTTGAGTGGTCAGGTTTTCAATGGTACTGCTCCAAATCGTATTGTTGGGAACGGTATAAATTTGAGCATCCCACCCTTTAAGTTTTGTATTAGCAAGGGTGATTGAATCAACGTAACACCACAAATCACCGATTTTGACTTCATCGCCAACATCGAAGGGCTTGTACGCCATAATCATCAAGCCACTGGCAAAATTGCCGATGTTACTTTGCAGTGCGAAGGCGAGTACGAAACTCACCCCCCCAACCAGAGCTAAGATGGGACCCAAGCTGACTTCTAGTGCGGTTAGAGCGAGTAGGAAGGCAACCAGGATACCACCGCGCTTGATCAGCATCACCAGGAAGTGACGTAACAGTTGAGATATATGGCTCAATCGCAAAAAAGCTTGGTTAACAATGATACCGAAGACCTGAGACGCGATCGCGACGCCAATAAAAACACCGAAAAACTTGCCTGTATTATTAACCCAGCGTAAGCCACCTTCTTCTGACTGGAACCAGTTGATCAGCCGTAGCCCTAAACCTTCGGTGTCGGTTATGTCGAGTTCAACACCACTAACGGCTTGAATGTATTGGCGGTAGGATTCAGGAGTCCCGCCTTTTTTCTCCAATTCATCCAGGATGACATTAAATCGATCAATAATTGCAGTTCGTTCCCCTTGAAGTTCGGTAACCGCAACCACCAGTTGGTTTTTCTCTTCCGACTCGGCTTCGGCATTCTCTTCGAGTTGTTCGGCAGCTTCTTCTAGCTCTTGTTGTTGTTCTTGAATTTCCCCTTGGCTATCCCCGATTTCCGGGGGTCCAGCGACTTTTTCCTCACCGTCAGCGTCTACTTCCGTGTTTTCCAGAGTGGCTGTCAGTTCATCGAGATTTTCCGAGGATTGCTCTTCAGGGGCATCGGCTCCCTCAATGGCTTCTCTGGCTTTTTTCAGGGCTTCTAAGGCAGCTTCAAGTTGCTGAGTTGCTTCTTGATGTTCCGGTGAGTCGGGAATCGTTGCGTCTTGAGCTTCTTGGGCATCTTCAACGTCTTTGAGCGCGGCTTCTAGGGTATCTATTTTTTCCGTTGCGGCTTCATAGCTCAACGAGCCAGCCGTCATCTCCTCTCGCGCTGTCTTGGCATTCTCAACTGCTTGTTTTGCCGTCTCCACTTGTTTGGTTTCTTCGGCTTTGTCTAGGGCGCTACTTGAGGTTTCGTCTTCTTCAATCTGCTGTTTAGTTTCAGCAGCTTCCTCAATGGATGCTTGAGCTACTTTCAGGTTTTCTTTGGCGTCTTCTACCTTTTTTGCCGCTTCTTCGTATTCTGAAGAGCCAAAGGTGGCATTGGCTTGAGCTTCCTCTGCTTCGGCAAGGGATTTCTGCGCTTCCTCTAAGGCATTGGCGGCTTCTTCCTGTTTGTCAATGGCTAAATTTTCCCGCTTGATGGTAATTTCAGCCGCGCTAATTTCTTTGGCTTTTTCTTTGAGCAGCACCAGCCAAGCGGCTGCCTCAATTTCGAGTTCTGCTAGGGTAAGCGGTTGAACCAACAGTCTCAATTCCTCGACGGGAATGGTTGGATCTGCCGTCGTAGTTGCCCCTGCGGGATCTACCTCTGTAGGAACTTGTACCTGTTCCGTGGTGGTTTCTTCCGCTTCAGCGTCTTGGGCTCGCACCGGTGTCCACCACACGGCGACAGCACAGACAACTCCCGTCAGGACAATTGCACCCACTCGATAACGCGGTTTGGGCGGTTTCTCCCTGAATATTTTTGGTTTTAATGGCAGCATTTTGTTAGTTAAAAAACCCAATTACAGCTACAACGGTCTAAAAGCTAAACTGATTAGACTTATCTTGAGCAAGACTTATCTTAAGCAGAGAGTTAGGAGCGAGCAGTATAATTTAATCCTACCAGTTTATTTTTACTGTTGACTCTTGGTCAAAACATCACGTTCCTCTGTTCATTTCCTATAACCCACTTATGACCACTACTAAAGAACAATTGCTGATCGCGATCGAATCCACCCCAGAACCGATTCTGGCGCAAATTCTTGACTATCTCGAATACCTCAAAACAAAACCGACTCGCCCAACTGCTCGCTCTAGAACCGTTCCGATTCCGGATGGGGAACCCCTAAAGCGGGGTTCTCAAGCCAAAGACTTGCTAAAAACCTAGACAAACCCACCTATAAGTAATTCTGCCTTGGTATAAGTCCACGGTGTAACTTTTGGTCGATAACCCCCTTGGCTGGCCATGTTTGAACTCATTTGTTTACCTGAGTGGATCAAGTCCTGCGATCGCACTCTATCTTTATCTAAAATAGGGCTTACAGATGGAGGGAGATGATACCTGATGACAACGGTAACAAGCCAGCCTAAAATTACCTGGGAGAAGCTACCCGATGATTTTCCCTTAC
>NZ_JAVJQN010000226.1:0-28108 GCF_040218245.1 Coleofasciculus sp. E1-EBD-02
GTGACATCCTCCTACACCAAATCAAAGATTATGGTGTAGGCTTCCAACATCGCTGTTAGACATTGCTGCCCTGCGCCACTTATCTAGGCAAAATGCCCCCGACAGCCCGACTTGACAGCCAATTTCTTTCCCCCAGAGTCCCTGGGTACTCAGTTGTTCAAAACCCCGATTACAGATTTCTTGTGCCGAAGCTATGTCCCTATCAACTTCATATTTGCATTCTGGACAACTGTGCCATCTATCAGACAGTTCTTTTGGGACCTCAATGCGACAATTAGGACAAGTCTGGGATGTTCCTTTATGGTCAACTTCAGCGATATAGACACCCCGCTGTTTCCCAACATAATAAAGAATGTCTCTGAACTGACCAAACCCCGCATCAACTGTATGTTTACCTAGAAACCCTTTTGCCATAGTTCGGAAGTCAATATCTTCTAAGAAGATAGTTCCCGCCATGTCACACAGCTTGTGAGCCATTTTGTACTGATAGTCTTTCCGTTTGAATGCAATATGGTTGTGCAGTCTTTCTACTTGGCGTCTGGCTTTTTCATAGTTTTTAGAACGCTTTTGTTTCTTGGATAACCTGCGTTGTAGCACTTTTAGCCTACGGTGCATATCCTTGAAAAACTTTTGTCCCGGTTCTATGTAACCATCACTGGTAGCCAAATAACTATTTAACCCGACGTCTACCCCGATAAAGTGACCGTGAGGAACAGCATCAGGGATAGAGATATCAGATTGAATACTTACTACAGCGAACCAACCTACAGCTTTTTTAAGTATCCTGACTTGTTTGACAATAAACCCATCAGGAATCGGTCGATGGAGATTGATTTGTACTTTTCCTAGCTTGGGTAATTTGATTTGCCATCCCGTTATTGGATTTACCTTGAATTGAGGAAAAAGTATCGACTTCTTATGCCCATACTTTTTAAATCTTGGAAATCCATAACCCCGCTTTTGGAAAAAGTCCCAAGCGTCATGCAATCGCCTAATGGTTGTTGGCAATACCTGAGAAGGTACTGCTTTCAGTCTTGGATAATCTTTTTTGGCTTTAGGTAAATTGTTCTGTTGTTGCTGGTATCCAGGAAAAGGGTAATCAGCAGCAATAATATATTCTGACTCTAAGCTACATCTATCTACTGGACACTTTCTTGAAGAAATCCAATCCTTGAGTTCTCTAAGAGCGTAATTATAAACATTACGACAGGTTTCGATCCACTCGTTTAGTGATTCGACTTGGAGAGCATCAGGATAAATTTGATAGGTATAGTTTAGAGTTATCATGCATTAATTATAACCTATATTACTGCAAACGACAAGTTACGGTAAATGTCTATTTTGGGTGTATCGAACCCCAAAATAGACTTGGGGAGTGAAGGCATCTCGACGCCAAATCAAAGATTATGGCGTGAGACTTATAGCTCCCCAAACCCCTCGTCAGTTAATTTGACTGACTATCACGACGCCCTAGTTCATAAACAGCGCCACTGATACAAGCCAGAAGCCCCATACTGATTGCCCAACTTGAACCCAGAGTGATTTCTACACCCCAGTTGCAGCCAGCGCCAACGACTAAAAATGGCACAATGCTGAACAGGGAAGCATAGAAAGCGTTTTGGGCTTCTCTTCCCCGACGAGTGCGTTCATATTCCTTCATGGAAGTGTAGAGCGATCGCTCGGCAAAGTTAAACCAGCGATTTAGTTGTTCCATGATCCAGTGGCTTAACGTTGAGAAGCCCCAGTACAGCGCTAGCGCCCACAACGATGCACCCGCGATCGCTGTCGTATTTAACTCGAATTGAAAGGGCAAAAGTTCAGTGATCATGAGTTGTTTGGTAAAATAGGGCGACTATTGACTCATTAATGTATCTTAACAAAAAGCAGTTTAACGAGTGATAGGTAAGGCGCAAAGGTGCGGGGGAAGATGAGGAAGATGAGGGAGATGGGGAAGATAGGGGAGATAGGGGAGATAGGGGAGATGAGGGAGATGGGGAAGCAAAGGACGAATGACAAATGACGAATGACGCATGACAAATCCCAGCTTGCGGCAAAATAGGTAAATTAAACCCCATCAGTTTTATGTGAAGAAGAAACGATGACTAATGCGAGCCAAAAACTAACCGAAAACCGCCCCAGTAAAAAAGCTGGGAAACGTTTAGCCATTGGAATAGGATTATTGATTGCACTTTTCGCGTGGATTGTAGATTTGCCTAGCGCGATCGCACAGGAGAATAGTGTCAACTATACGCTTACTGAATTACACTATCGAGATTTTTCCAATCAAAATTTAGAGGGAACCTCATTTGCTGGTGCAGATCTACGCGGTGCCTCTTTTCGAGGAGCGTCTCTTCAAGGATCAATTCTCACCAAAGCGGCATTTTTTGAGGCGGATTTAACCGGAGCGAACCTGTCCGAGACTTTAGCCGATCGCGTTGTCTTTGACGGCGCTAATTTAACCAATGCTATATTTACTAATGCTATTGCCAGTCGTAGCCGCTTTTTTGATACAACGATTACAGGGGCTGATTTTTCCGGTGCAATCCTTGACACCTATCAAATATCGTTAATGTGTCAACGGGCAAATGGCGTTAATCCCGTCACCGGCGTTTCAACGCGGGATAGTTTAGGGTGTCGTTAATTAGGGGCTGCTGAATAAGTGTTGTGGTAAGGGGGAGCTGGGGAAGCTGGGGAAGCTGGGGAAGCTGGGGAAGCCAATGTAGAGACGTGCCATGGCACGTCTGGAAGCTGGGGGAGCTGGGGTACATTTTTCCTGAGCAAGGTGATGCCATACTTATGAAGGATGCTACGCCAAGGTTTATTACTGGTACACCTCAACCCTCAAATATTTTGTCTATTAAAAAACAACAGCAACGTTTACATTTCTGCCAGTAACTTCCTCTGGGGACACAATTTGTTTTAGAGTTGCGCTGACTTACCTCACACCTTTCTGTCGCATGGCTCCGTGTCTTTTAGTTGAGGAGGAAATATGAACAATACAGTTAATCGTTGCTGTTGTTTGTTGACGAGACAGATATTCGGGTATACAGATATTTTGACCTCGTTATCGTTCAATATTGGAGTTACACTAGACTAGACTCGGTTATCTGTCAGGGAAGCTTTCTGGCTTCACTTTCTAAGTTTACTCCGTTCTGGTTTTTGTGGACTAGCAATGATACAGAAATTTGTTTATTGAAAAATAAGGTAATAAATCGATATAAGAGTTTACGGATAATCCAACTCTTACCTAAATCCCTCCAGAGGAGCCGAAGTACGATAGCTTACGCTGTTATGCATTTAAATTGGGTATTAGTAGCGAGCAAGATGCTCGCCCTACATACAAGGATTGCATCATTATTGACATTAAGGTTTATATGCCGAACAGCTTACGCCTTCGCGTTACTTAAATCAGGAAAAACCTCCCGCACCGCCGAATGAACCAACTGATGATTCTGGACATTCACGCCCTTTGCCAACGCCACATCGGAGGCGACAGCCTTGATTCCTTCATTAGCTAACTTGAGGACATAGGGTAACGTACTGTTATTCAGGGCTTGAGTCGAACTCCAAGGTACAGCACCGGGCATATTGGGGACACCATAATGGACAACCCCTTCATCTATATAGGTGGGATTCGTGTGTGAGGTAGATTTCAAGGTTTCAATACATCCTCCCTGATCTACCGCCACATCAACAATTACAGCACCCGGATGCATTTGTTGCACCAAGCCACGAGGAACCAGAATTGGCGCTCGACGCCCCGGAACTAATACCGCCCCAATCAGTAAATCGGCTTGGGGAACAACGGCTTCAATTTGGGCTGAATTACTGTAAAGGAGTTCAACTCTGGAACCAAACAGGGTTTCTAAGTAGGCTAGACGTTCAACATTAATATCTAAAATCTCAACTTGAGCGCCCATTCCTACCGCTATTTTCGCCGCTTCTGTGCCGACAACGCCACCCCCAAGAATCACCACCTTACCGCGTCTTACCCCAGGAACACCCCCTAAAAGCACCCCGCGCCCACCTTGCTGGCGTTCCAGAAATCGAGCGCCAAATTGGACAGAAAGACGACCCGCAATAATGCTCATTGGTGTCAGCAAGGGGAGGCGGCGATCTGGAAGTTCCACAGTTTCATAGGCGATCGCACAAACACCACTATCGATTAAACTTTCAGTCAATGGGCGATCCGCCGCCAAATGCAGGTAGGTAAACAGTAATTGTTCTTTCTGTAAATATGGATACTCCGACGTTAGCGGTTCTTTCACCTTAACCACCAGTTCCCGATTCCACGCCTCGGCTGCTGTGGTGACAATCTTAGCGCCACTATGCTGATAGTCTTCATCGGTAAAGCCAGCCCCCGCCCCCGCCTGGGTTTCAATCCAAACCTGATGTCCGGCTTCCTGTAAGACGCGAACACTACTAGGACTTAAGCCGACTCGAAATTCTTGGTCTTTTGTCTCTTTGGGTACACCGATTTCCATCGTTTTCCTTTATGTCATGCAGTTTTCAGACGTTGTGCCATAAGAACTAAGCTTATACTTCTTGTGCGATCGCACAACACTGTTGTTGAATTTGGTATCACTTAACTGTATTAATTCTGTCCTTGCTTGTTTAAATGTTAAACTTAGTAAAGAAATATAACTAAATCATTACACCATCCTTGGCAACTATGACACAACCCCAGCCCACAACCACTCCCCAACTCGCCGAACCCAAGTTCGGTTTCAATGAATATGCTGAACGCTTGAATGGTCGAGCCGCGATGATTGGCTTTGTCTTGACACTGGCGATTGAATATGCTACAGGTCAAGGACTGCTAAGTTGGCTAGGTTTGCAATAATACTCTGACTCTTAGGTCGAATGTCAATTGTAGGGGCGGGTTTAGCCACAATTGTAGGGGCGGGTTTAGGAACTAGATTAGCTTGTCACCGATAACGTATCAACAAAACCCGCCCTAGCTCACCAATAACTGACAAACAAAACCCGCCCTCCTCCGCCCCTAGCAAATGAATTAAGTCAGTCGCTATACTGATTGCGACTATAGAGTATTGTTTACTATTAGTGTTAAAGAATAATGGGTTGTCAGTTAATCTGTCGATTAATCGGATACCCTAGAAGTAGATTAAGCACTTACGTGGAATAGAGATAAATAGCAAACCGTGATGAATGCCTTAGGACCTCGATTCTGGAAGTTAGCCTACCGCAAAGAGCCGATTTCTAGCTTTATTGTCACTGTCGGCGCTGTCGATGCCGTCATTGGCGGAGTTGGTGAACGCTGGTCGCTGCTAACCTTTGGGTTAATGATGGTCATGTTAGCCGTAGGTTTACGCTGGTGGCAAAGCCAACGTCGCCAAACAGAACTGGCTGAACAAGCCGTAACCCATTATCTGCCATCAAGTCCTTCCCGTCCACCCTTACCGATGCTCAGTACCAGCAAGCGTCATCCCCATAGCTGATGCTGTTTTGGTGCAAGTCGGGTGTAATTGATCGGAAACTCAGGGCGAGACAGGAAGACGGATTGGCGGGAATGACGAGCAAAACAACATTAGAGCGATTGTATAAAATTGGCGAAGTTGCTAATCAAAGTGGATTATCGGTAAAAACAATTCGGTATTACGAAGAAGTGGGTTTACTGACGCCAACGACAACCCGTTCCGAATCAGGTTATCGTCTGTTTACCGAACAAACCCTGAATCGGTTAGCCTTTATCAAGCGATCGCAATCCCTCGGACTCAGCCTGAGTGAAATCCACGAAATCCTCGAGGTTCACGACTCCGGGGAATTACCCTGTGGTGCAGTGAAGCAACACTTGCTGCATAAAGTCGAGGAAATTAACCAGCAAATTCAAGCCCTAGAACTGCTCAAATCAGAGCTTATCGGCTTACTCTCAGGATGGCAAGAGCAACCGCCGCACGATCGCGTAGCTCAAACGATCTGCCCCAACATTCAATGAATAATTGTCCAGATGTACCATGGCGAGTCTTGACTCAACGCTGGAAAAGTACCTGGCGCGTGTGTAGGGGCGGGTTTCAGGATTATCGTTTTTGACCTCACCCCAATGGAACTAAACCCGCCCCATTCCAAGTTTGAAGTGCGATAATTTAGGACGAATGACGAATGACAAATGACGCATGACCAATGACATAAAGGCAGTTTTAATCGGAGTCATGATAGGTTTGGCGACTATAAGCCATAAGGCAATAAGTCAGCCTTTACCTGTGCCCGTTGCGCCACCACGTCCGGAAAATCCTGCCCAACCGCCGCCTCCTACACCAACAAATCCACTCAATCCCGATAATTTATCTCCACCTCAACCCCTCTCCTCACCTGAAGCCTGGAGAAATCCGCGACTAATTCACACGTTTACAGGTCATAACACAGCCGTTGATTCGTTGTTCTTTAACCTCGATGGAACAATTCTAATTAGCGGCGGTAGTCGTAACGATGGCAAAATTAAATTCTGGCAGCTAAAAACAGGTCGAGAAATCGACAGCCTGCGAGCGCAACGAACTTCAGTATCTGTTCTAGGCTTATCACCCGATGGAGAAACCTTGGTCAGTTCTGGTACAGATTCTGCGGTTAATCTTTGGAACTGGAGAACCGGAGACTATATCCATCAGTTTCGTGACCATACCAGCAATGTTTTATCCTTGGCAATCACGCCAGATGGTCGCACTTTAGTCACAGGCGCTTTAGATGGAATTCGACTATGGGATTTAACCAAACAACGTCGAATGTACACCTTAGCGCGTTTCGATAACCAGACCTATGGACTGGCGATTCACCCAGATGGAGATATCCTGGCAAGTGGTCATAAGTTTGGTTCAATTAAACTCTGGAATGTAAAAACAGGACAGTCACTCAATCGGATTAGCGCCCATCGTGGTTCAGTTAATGCCTTGGCGTTTACACCCGATGGACAAACATTAGTCAGTGGTAGTTATGATCGCACGATTAAAATCTGGAATCTTAGAACTGGACAATTAGCACAGACGCTTTCGGGACATACCGGACGAGTTTGGGCTGTAGCGATTAACCCCGATGGTGAAACCCTGGCTAGCGCCAGCCGTGACGGGGTGCGGTTATGGAATTTAAGAACGGGTGAACTGTTAGCGTTACTGACAGCCCATGAAGATTGGGTGCATTCCGTTGCCTTTAGTCCTGATGGTACACTCCTAGCAACAGGTGGATTTGATCGGCAAATCATGATTTGGCAAATTTCTCCCGTGAGTGGTGAAGAGTTGGCACAACGTTCTCCGTAGGGGCTTGGTCATCAAGCCCTTACTTAGGGCTTGCTGCACTTTGAGCTTTATTGACAGAGGGTTTGATTCAAGTAAATCGGGTAGCATTCTTCATAAGTATGGCATCACCTTGTTCAGGAAAAATGTACCCTTGCTCCCCCAGCTTCCCCAGCTTCCCCAGCTTCCCCCGCTCCCCTCACCACAACACTTATTCAGCCGCCCCTACTTCACCCCGTCAAATGTCAAACCTAGAGTTACCTAGGATTTCACCCATACAGGCGTTTTCACTTAAAGGAAATCTAGTATAAACTAGAGGACAAAAGCTATAAAAGCTTAGCTTACTATAAAGCCAAGTTAATCTTTGGAAAAGAAAAGCTAATCAGCCGGAGCAAATGACGCTCCCAGAAGACGCGATCGCGAATCATCCAAGGGTCTGTTGTAAGTAAAACAGTAAACGGAAAAAGTCAAGTAAAATTCATTTTTCTTCAGAAATAACCATCTGATGAGCAGGCTAAGTTGCTTCTGTTCGTCCGTTTTGATGTCAAAACATTTAACCCTAGAACCTTGGTCTCTTGTTTTATTGATAATTCCGACAGTCTATCCATGGAGACGGTGATTGAGTTGTGCCAAGCCATCTCTGGAGAAATTAGACTACAGCCATTGCTCTCAACCTTAATCCAGATAGCCTTTGAGACAACAGATGCTCAAAGCGTTACCCTGATTTTGCCTCAGCCGGAGGGTTTAGTTGTAGCGGCTAGGGGGGTAAGGGGTACGAACCCCACCATTTTGCCCCTGACTCCCATTGAATCCAGCCCGGAGATTCCCCTGATGCTGGTTGAATATGTATGGCATCATCCAGACATTTTGATCGTCTCAGATGATACGACAGATATTCAACGATGGTCAATGATCACACTGAACCCTCAAAACCAGGTTCCATATAAGCGAAGCGAAGGGTCAAAACCATGCCCTCGAGTGTCGCAAAGGGTCAACACTCAAAACTCAACACGTCCCCAATTGAGTATATTATGTGCGCCATTAACAGTTGGTAATCAGGGAATTGGTATTCTTTACCTAGAAAATAATCAAACCAGAGGCGTATTTACGCGCGATCGCGTGGCGATTGTTCAACTCCTGTGCGTCCAAGCTGCATCGGCGCTAAAGAATGCTCAAGCCTACAACCATCTAGAAAACCATTCGCGAATCCTGGAGAACACTGTAGAACAGCAAAAGCAGCAGTTACAACACAGTGAATTCCGCTATCGTGCGATTATTGAGGATCAAAGTGAACTGATTTGTCGTTACAGCGCCGATGGCATACTCACCTTTGTTAACGAAGTCTATTGTCGCTATTTTGGCAAAACTCCCGAAGAACTAATTGGACATCGCTTTTTCCCCCTGATTCACCCCGATGATCAACCCGTATTAGAAGCCTTTATGACGGAGTTGAACCCAGACAACCCTGTAGGTATAGTCGAACACCGGGTCATTCTAGAGAGTGGTGAGATTCGCTGGCAACAATGGAGCGATCGCGCTATCTTTGACGAGCAAGGTCGATTACTGGAATTCCATGCAGTTGGACGGGATATCACTGATTGCAAATTAACTGAAGCACGCCTGCGCCACAGTGAAGCTAGACTCCATGCGATCGTCAGCAGTACCTCCGACGGGATTATGATTGTCGATCGTCAAGGTCAAGTTCGCTTCACCAATCCAGCCGCCGCCAACCTCTTAAATCAGGATGTCGAAGAATTACTCAACTATAACTTTGGACTGCCCGTTGGTGTGAATCAAACCACAGAATTGGGAATTGTTCGCGCCGATGGACAACTCAGCTTTGCTGAAATGAGTGTGGTGGAAACGGAATGGGAAGGTGAACCCGTTTTTGAGATTTGCTTGCGCGATGTCACCGAACGTCAACGGGCGGAAGCCGCCTTACGAGAAAGTGAAGAACGCTTCCGGGCAATATTTGAACAAGCCGCCGTGGGCATTGCCCTGGGGACACCATCGGGACAGTTAATTCGGGTCAATCAACGATTTTGTCACCTGGTAGGATACGAGGAATCGGAATTATTACAGCTTAGTTTCCCCGACATTACTCACCCTGATGACCGAGCCGCAGAACTTAATGATTTAACTCAATTATTAGCAGGTCAACGTTTCACCTATTCTAGAGAAAAACGCTTTATCCGCAAAGATGGTCAATGGCAATGGGTCAATGTTGCTGTATCCCTGGTGCGAACTTGGATGGATACCCCTAATTATATTATTGGCGTCGTTGAGGATATCCAACAGCGCAAGCAAACGGAAGTCGCCCTGCAACAGGCTTTAGATGCAGCCGAAGCGGCTAATCATGGCAAAAGCGAGTTTTTGGCAAATATGAGTCATGAATTGCGTACTCCCCTCAATGCCATCCTAGGCTTTACTCAACTCATGGCAAGGGATGCATCTCTAAATCAAGATCAGCAGGATTATTTGGGCATTATTACTCGTTCGGGTGAACATTTGCTGGATTTAATCAATAATGTCCTGAATATGTCCAAAATTGAGGCGGGTAGGATTTTCCTGTCAGAAAATAGCTTTGATCTTTACAGTTTGGTCGATTCCATTGCCGAGATGTTGCGTCTGAAAGCCCTATCGAAAGGGGTACAACTTATCGTTGAGCGAACGGCAAATGTGCCGAACTATGGGGTGGCGGATGAGGGAAAATTGCGGCAGATCTTGATTAATTTAGTGGGTAATGCGGTTAAATTTACGTCACAAGGTAGGGTTATTTTGCGCGTGCAAGAGATATCCGATAGGATAACCGCACCAACGAACACCGATACTCAATCCAGGCTGTTTTTTGAAGTTGAAGACACAGGCGTTGGCATTCCCCCGGATGAACTGGATACCCTGTTTCAAGCCTTTGTGCAAACGAAAACCAGTCAGCGATCGCAGTCAGGAACGGGTTTAGGTTTAGCGATTAGTCGTCGATTTGTCCAGTTGATGGGTGGGGACATTACCATTAACAGTACTCCAGGTCAAGGTACATTGGTTAAATTTGATATCCCTATTGGCATTGTTCCCCAAGACCAGACTCCTCGCCAACCCTTAAGTCAACAGGTTATTGGCATCGCACCCGACCAACCCAACTATCGCATTTTAGTGGTTGAAGATCAATGGGCAAATCGCAAACCCCTGGTTAAGTTTCTGGAATCCTTAGGATTAGACGTGCGAGAAGCCGATAATGGTCAAGTGGCTGTGGCTATTTGGGAACATTGGCATCCTCATCTGATTTGGTTAGATATGCGAATGCCTGTAATGAATGGGTATGAAGCCACCCAATTGATTAAATCCCATCCTCTGGGAAAGACAACCGTGATTATTGCCTTAACCGCTAGCGCTTTTGATGAAGAACGAACCGCTATTTTAGATGTCGGTTGTGATGATTTTGTCGCCAAGCCCTTCCGAACGGATGCGATTTTAGAGAAAATGGGACAACATTTAGGACTCCGTTATCGCTATGAAAATGCTGCCCCACCCTTATCTGATGCCGATACACCGATATTAACCCCTGAGGATTTAAAGGTGATGCCGACGAATTGGATTGCCCAGTTACACCAAGCCGCCATTCAGCTTAATAACAAACAGATTATTCAGCTTATCGAAGAAATTCCCCCAGAACAGACGTTATTCGCTAAGGCGTTAACTGATTTAGTTAATAATTTTCGGTGTGATGTCATTATGGATATAGCACAAAAGGCTATCTCCTGATATAAACCCCCCTTTTTTCCGGTATTTTAGATACGGGACATACTTCAATAGAATATTAGTTGGATACCCTCTAATTTAATTCCAGCTCCCTCTGCTCCCCCTAGCCCTTGCCGTATTACACTATCCGCCATCCTTATGGCAACCAGACTTGCTTATGAATAGTTATCAGCCAAAAACAGCACAAGGAATTATTTTAATCGTTGATGATACAGCCGATAGCTTACGTCTGTTGGAAGCCGCACTAACAAGATATGGGTATGAAGTTCGCAGCACAGTCAACGGCAGCATGGCATTAATGGCGGCAAAAGCGGTAGCACCTGATCTGATTTTGTTGGACATTAAAATGCCCGACATGAATGGCTATGACGTTTGTTCAGCCTTGAAAGCTTCACCTGTCACTCGTGATATTCCGATAATTTTTATTAGCGCTTTAGATGAAGTCTTTGATAAAGTCAAAGCCTTTGCCTTAGGAGGGGCTGACTATATTACTAAACCTTTTCAATTTGAAGAGGTTTTGGCGCGTGTCGATCATCAACTGACGATTCGTCAACTTACCCAGGGTTTAGAGCAACGAGTTGAAGAACGAACCGCCCAATTAAAACAAACCTTACAGGAGTTACAACAAGCCCAAGTTCAGCTTATACAAATTGAAAAAATGGCAACCTTGGGTCAACTGGTAGCCGCCGTAGCTCATGAAATTAACAATCCTGTAGGCTTTATTAATGGAAATCTCAGTTGTGCCAAGGATTATACGAACGATCTGATTTCCCTGCTGCGTCTGTATCAAGACAAATTTCCCCATCCCGGAACTGAAATCGAACAAGAAAGTCAGGATATTGAACTTGATTATTTGATTGAAGATCTGCCCAGTATTTTATCCTCAATGAAAAAAGGAGTTGATCGTCTCTTTCAGTTAAGTATCTCTTTGCGAACCTTTTCTCGTTTGGATGCTCATACCAAGGTAGTCTTTAACATCCATGATGGAATCGAGAGTACACTATTAATTTTAAAGCACCGCCTTAAGGCAAATGATAAACGTCCAGCAATCGAAGTGATTAAAAACTACGGCGAATTACCGCCTATTGAGTGTTATCCTGGGCAATTAAACCAAGTTTTTATGAATCTTATTGCTAATGCGATAGATGCACTAGATGAATTACAGACAAAGAAATCCAATGAATTGAATAAAGACTATCTGCCTCAAATTAAAATTGATACTGAGATTCAGTACGATAAAGAAACCGTTATTATTCGGATTCGCGATAATGGAATAGGAATGCCAAGTAAGGTAAAAGATTGCATATTTGATAACTTTTTTACCACCAAGCCCGTGGGTAAAGGAACGGGTTTAGGCTTATCAATTGCGCGTCAGATTGTAGTTGAAAAGCATGGAGGTTCCCTAAATTTTAGTTCCGCACCAGAGCAAGGAACCGAGTTCGTGATTGAGTTGCCCATGTCATAAGTCTTTTTGTCTGTCATTTGTCATTTGTCATTTGTCATTTGTCATTTGTCATTTGTCATTTGTCAATTCACAATTGTAGGGGCGGGTTTAGGGACTAAATTCTGCTAGTCACCGATAAATGAACAACAAAACCCGCCCTGATTCATAACTTGTCACCCCTTCAGGGGTTAATTGTCTTGATGGAGGAAATTCGCGATCGCCTGATTAATCTGTGCGCGATCGCCCTTGTCTCGTCCAAACGCCGCCGCATGACCATAGACTGAGTTTAGCACCATAACTTGGGCATGAGGAACCAATGCAGCTTCTGCGGTGACATCAGCAACAGCAAAATAGGCATCCGTGCGAATGGGTAGAAAGAGAACCTCTGCTTTTATACTCTTCAAAGCCTTTTCTAAAGATCCATCCATACCGGGCGTTAAACTAACATCATGACTTGCCCAAGTCTGAAAATGACATAATAGGTCATTCGCATCTTTTTCATGATAGCGGGTGCGCCATTTAGCCAAAAATTCATCCAGCGAATTCGCCTGAGTATCAGGATACCTTTGATACACCTCTGATGAATAAAACTCTGGCGAAAAAGCCCAAGGTGCCCAAGCTTCAGACATGCGTGACAGCCCGAGCAAAGGAGGTTCTGTATAATTGCCCTCCTGAAACGCCGGATCAGAACGAATACAAGTTGCCAAACTATTAAGAAATAGACGAACATGCCAAGTCGCCCGACAACTTCCGGCAATAACCACAGCATTTTGTACCCTATCCGGATAACTCACCGCCCATTGAATAGCTTGTTGTCCTCCCATACTCGCACCAACAACAGCACGAATCCTATTAACGCCAAGATGATTGAGAAGTGCAGATTGTAAACTCACATTATCCCGAATCGTTACCGCCGGAAAATTAGCACCATTAAACGGTGGCGGAGTATTACTCGGAGAACTACTGCGCCCATTCCCCAACAACTCCGTATGAATAATCCAATCTTTTTTGGGATCTAACGCCAACTTAGCACCCCGCAGATAAGCTAAATCATAATAACTTTGAGAAAAAGCCGTACAAGTGACAATTGGCGGTTGTGATGACGGTGTACCACTAATTCGATAAGCTAAATTCACCTGAGGTAATACAACACCAGATTCCAATTGAAACCTATCCAGTGTAAACGTATTAAATTTAGGTGCTGAAAAAATACCCATTAGTTGACATTTGTTGTGGAACCGATAACAAGGAATAGCAAAATTAACGGTACATGAGCTTACTTATATATATTTCACGATAAACCTTTCCATCAAATACACCCAATTCCTCTGCGCCCCTCTGCGTTAACCTCTGCGTCCCTCTGCGTTGAAAAAACAGGTAATACTTTACCATTATCTGGAACCTTTCCCTAAAAAATCAGTCAAATTGATCCATAGTAATTTTATTATGGCAGGTATATTTCCATGTTAAGTGATAATCGTTGCCAATCAAAACTAGCCGTCCTGATGGCGCTAGGCATAACCACAACAGCCTCACTTCCCATCCTCATCGCTGTACCAGCCAAAGCCAAACCCCAACCTTATCGTATCGGGCAACTGTTTCCCTCACAACGGAACCCAATAACCCCTCGTTCTACACAAGTAAGTGTACCATCAGGAACAAGTATTGCCGTTAAATCTGAGGAAGCAGAAAAAATAGTCGTTACTCCCGATGAAACCGCACCCGTAACCCTGACTGTTATCCAACCGATTCGTTCTTCAGCCGGAACCATTTTAATTCCCGTCGGGAGTCAAATTGAAGGAGAATTACGTCCAGTAGAAGGCGGGACTCAGTTTATCGCTAAACAGCTAATCCTAAAAACCAGTAATCGAGAATTACCGATTGAAGCGACATCAGCAGTCATTACAGAAACAGAAACAATCGATAATGGAACCGATGTAAGTAATATTCTCAAAAATGCCGCCATTGGTGCAGCCGCCGCCGGGGTTTTATCAGAAATCTTTGGCGATATTGATTTAATTGAAGTTTTAGTCGGTGCTGGATTAGGGGCATTAGGTGGATTACTTTTAGGCGGAGGCGAACAAGCCGAAGTCTTCGTGATTTACCCAGAAACCGATTTAGACTTAACCTTAGACACTGAGTTAGTTCTTAGATGAAAGCAGAAGACTCCAGGGCAGAGGGTATAAGGTTTAAAATCCTTGATTTGGGACATGATAAGCTGTTTGGCATTTAAACCTTAATATCAATAATGGCACAATCCTTGTAGTGCGTTAAGCGAAGCCATGCCGCAGGCTTTGCATCTTGCTCGCTACTAATACCCAATTTAAATGCATTACAGCTTATAACACGTTTATTTGTAGGGGCGGGTTTTACGGTTATCGGTGGCGAGAGACACAGGTGTGAATAAACCCGCCCTCCCCCAAGGTTTATCCAGAAATAAAACCAAATTTTATAACTCTAACTAACCTGGAGGTGGGCAAGAGCCAAAAACGATAACATAAGTATTACAAGGTTTATAATTCTTGCCCACCCTACGTAAAACAACCGACGAAGGACAAATGACGAATGACCAATGACCAATGACAAATTCATCCCCAAAACAAAGCCGAAAACACACAAGCCATAATTAATCCCGTCGCATCTGCCAATAAAGCTGCCACCAGTGCATAACGGATGCGAGTAATACCAACAGCGCCAAAATAAACCGCCAACACATAAAACGTTGTTTCCGTACTCCCCATCATCGTCGAAGCCAAAAACGCACTATAGGAATCGGGTGCCCTTTCCACAATTTCACTCATAATACCGAACGCCCCTCCGCCAGACAGAGGACGAATTAACGCCATCGGTAAAACTTCAGCAGGCATCCCAATTAAACTCGTTATCGGATTTAATAGAGTCGAGAGTGCTTCCATCGCCCCCGACGCCCGAAACATACCAATTGCCACTAAAATAGCGACTAGAAACGGAATAATCCGAATCGCAATCTCAAACCCCTGTACCGCCCCCTCTGTCACCGCTTCATAAACTTTCACCCCGCGTCCAACCCCATAGGCAATAATCAATAAGATTAATGTAGGAATGAGCCAATAGGAAATAAAATCTTGGTTGAAGAAACCACCTAAACTTTGGCGGATTATCACGCCATAAACCATGGAAAAGAGAAATCCAGCGATAAAACCCCAAGCGATAATTTTAGAAATTAGACCCGCTGGATACAGCAGATGGGAAAAATCAGGTTCTTCAACGGGCTTAACCTCATCCTCGGTTTGCAGCACCGTGTCTTGTTCTGAACTATCCGCGACAGGCGTATCCGATACTTGACTCCTTTTTCGTAAAAACAACGCCACTAACACCCCAACCAGTGTCGAACAAGTCGTAGACAAAAAGGTTGGTAGCCAAATGGCAGCAGGATCACTACTATTTGCTGCCGCCCGCACACCAATGACACCTAGGGGGAATAGAGCCACACTCGATGTATTAATCGCCAGAAACAGACACATCGCATCCGTTGCGGTTCCCGGAAACGGATTCAACTTATTTAACTCCACCATCGCCTTGATGCCAAACGGAGTCGCCGCATTCCCCAACCCCAGCATATTGGCAGAAATATTCAGAATCATCGCCCCCATCGCCGGATGGGTAGGGGGTACATCAGGAAAAAGTTTCACCATCAAGGGTTTGAGCAGAGTTGCCAGATTATACATCAGCCCTCCGGCTTCCAAAACCCGCACCAATCCTAACCAAAGCGCCATAACTCCAATCAAACCAATGGCTAACTCGACAGCCGTTTTAGCCGATTCAAAACTGGCGTCAGTAATGGCTTGCATCTTGTCGGTATACCCGGCAAATAGGATAGCGACAGCAATAAAGCCGACAAAAACAACATTGATAGCGCTGGGCTTCCTCGATGGTTGGGAGGACATACTCAATAACCGTAAATAGACAAACTCATAGAATAACGGCAAAAGACCGAAGGCAAAAGCCCTCAGTCTTTTAATTGCTCTATAATAATCAGTTCTAGATGCCTGTCGGCTACCAGCAGTTCAGTCAGTTCGTAGGGATACGAAGCGTTTTCTAGGAAGGACTCAGGTATCGCTGTTTAACTACATTAAGCCGAGTTGTTGGA
This sequence comes from Coleofasciculus sp. E1-EBD-02, assembly GCF_040218245.1. NCBI lineage: Bacteria > Bacillati > Cyanobacteriota > Cyanophyceae > Coleofasciculales > Coleofasciculaceae > Coleofasciculus > Coleofasciculus sp. E1-EBD-02. Next base: position 16,571 of record NZ_JAVJQN010000226.1, read on the forward strand.
GAATGCCTTGCCCGGTGAGGTATTCAGTCGCGATACCGATGACGAAGCCCAGCATCGCTAAGCGACCATTCCAGGTTTCCGCAAATGAGGTAAAGCCAAACTTGGTTTCTTGTTCTTGCATAATTCTTCCCTCTCAATACCCTTTGGTGTACGTTCTTGCCTTGTCCAATTACCAGTCCCGGCGGATTACATCAAGCCGAGTTGCTGGAGAATGCCTTGCCCGGTGAGCAATTCGGTGGCGATACCGATGACGAAGCCCAGCATCGCCAAGCGACCATTCCAGGTTTCGGCAAATGAGGTAAAGCCAAACTTGGTTTCTTGTTCTTGCATAATTCTTCCCTCTCAATACCCTTTGGTGTACGTTCTTGCCTTGTCCAATGACCCGTCTCGGTGGATTACATCAAGCCGAGTTGCTGGAGAATGCCTTGCCCGGTGAGCAATTCGGTGGCGATACCGATAACGAAGCCCAGCATCGCCAAGCGACCATTCCAGGTTTCCGCAAATGAGGTAAAGCCAAACTTAGTTTCTTGTTCTTGCATGAGTGGTGTCTCCTGTATCTGTCTCTGTAATAAAATTTAACTTAATTTTTCTAAAGCTGCAACATTTCTTTAGATTCATGAGCCACGCAATATGATATGTAGATGATTGATGCTGCTTATGGAGAGTCTGTAGAGACGTGCCACGGCACGTCTAGGATCAGGGGAAAGCAAGTGAAGGGTTAAGCGTAAGCCCCGACACCCGCCCGGAGTTCAAACTCCGGGCTAAAAGCTTAAGTCCATTAAAATGGACTAATACCCAATCCGCCTTTGTAGTCCACTTTTGCCACGGCGATTTTAATCGCTGCTACACCAACAAAGTCCACCTACGCGGACTGGATTATAACGAGGATGGCTAACCCGGATTTGGTATCAAACTGGAGATGCAGTCGTCTAAAGACGACTTGCGCTTTTGGTTCCTTGGGTTTAAACCCAAGGCGGTTGATGAGAATGGTGCAAGATGTAAGTTAAAACAGGTTCAAACAATGAGCTACGCACAAGTGTGATCATGAAAATCCCTCTTCTTGTCTCCCTCAACACGAAAAACTTGGGTTGGGGCGGGTTTAGTCACATCGGGGTAGGAAAAAAAGCGATAAGAGTCAAACCCGCCCCTACATTCCTGAAAACACTTGTCTTGGGGATTTCTCTCGTCATCACTCAAGGGTTCACCAACGCCACCCATGCGGCTAACCCCCAACACTTAGAACAACTCAAAACAACCAATGCTTGTCCTCAATGTGACTTAACTGATGCGGATTTAACCAATGCCAATCTTCAGCAGGCAGAGTTGAGCGGTGCTAACTTAAAAGGAGCAATCCTAGCGGGGGCTAACTTAAACCAAGCCAATCTCAGCAACGCCGAATTAAACGGTGCTAAACTGGCTGGGGCAACCTTGGCAAGGGCGAATTTGAGGGAGGCGAAACTGGGGTTAAGAGAACTGGATGCTGACAACCCCTTACCCTCTCAGGTCGAACCCGATAATCTCTACAATACCCTATCCTGGCTAGGCTATTTTCCCACATTTATTGCCAATTGGTATGCAGCCGTAGTCACCGATTTGCGCGATGCTAACCTCCAGGGGGCTGACTTGTATCGGGCTAACTTGGATGGGGCGCTACTGAGTCGTGCTAATCTCCAAGAGACTCAACTTGACTACGCCAGCTTAGTCCGCACTTACTTAAGAGAAGCCACACTCACCAATGCGAACTTAGCCAGTGCTGATTTACGCAATGCTAATTTAACCGACGCCCAACTGGAAGTAGCCGATATTCGTTCAGCGGATTTGCGCGGCGCTAAACTGAATCATGCCAATCTGGATACCGTGAATGCGGATAGCGCCAACTTAAGCGGTGCTAACTTAAGTCAAGCCTATATCACCAATGCGGACTTCAATGGTGCGATTTTAGTGAAGACAAAACTGCAAGGGGCGGTTCTGAATGGGAGCAATTTTCAGATCGCGGATTTGAGTCAGGCGAACTTACAAGGGGCGCGGTTAAAAGGGGTAGGCTTCAATCGGGCTAATTTGACTAAGGCGAATCTGGAGGGGGCAGACTTGACTAATGCTAAACTCGCGATCGCAGACCTAAGCAATGCCCAACTGACAGGCGCGATTCTTCATTCAGCTTACCTACACAGCGCGACTTTGACGAATGCCGATTTAAGTGGTGTAGATTTACAGGGGGCGCAATTGCGAGAGGCGAATTTAAGTAATGTTACATTAGTTGGCGCAACCTTAGCAGATGCCAATCTAATTCGTTCCACCTTAACTGGAGCTAATTTAACCTATACCAACTTAACCCGATGTGATGTACGCGGGGCTAACTTAACCGGGGCTGATTTGAGCTACGCCAACCTGACACAAGCCGATTTTGCCCAAGCCGCATTGATTGATGTTACCTTACAGGGAGCGAACCTCAGCGACGCCAACTTCAAAGGCGCGATCGGGTTTAATCAGGATAGTGTACCGAGACAATCTGCACAATAAACTTACCAATCGTATCCATCAGCATATCCCATTTTTATTAATATGTCGCCACATACCTCTTTGAATGCCTGCTTGTGTTCATCTGTAAAATGATTTCGCCAATCCCCAATTTGTCCTTTACGAAACGTGTTTGATTTTTCATAGAAAACATTTTTAGCTATCTGAATGATTTGCTTTTCAGAAACATCAACATTCAGGTGATTTGTGATAGCACGAATCGTTTCAATTTGTTTGTTCTCCTGTCCACCTCCAGAACTTCCCACCAAATCTTCAAAACGTACTGAAAGACAAATTTTTTCCTGTAGCCACGGCAAATAACTTGCTGCATTTTCGCCTATAGATGGTGACCTTAAGCGACTTTCAAGTAGCTTTTCGCTTACTCCAACGATGGAAGCCATCAGTCTTTCATCATCTGAATTGAGGGAATTGAAGTAAGAATGCAAACTATGACTCTGATATCGATACGTTAGATAATAAGCATTAGAAAATGCAATATCACGCAGGTCACGAATAATAAACAGTGTCTTAATGTTAGCTTCATTAAGAACATTAACTAATTCTTGATGCCATTGCAAATGCCCAGAAACATATTGACCTTGACGGATTTTGACAATCTTCTGATAGAGTTTTTGGTTTTGACTTTGGTCTTTATTTACCAGAGCATGATAAGTCCAGCGAGGAACAAAAACAGGTAACAGTTCGAGAACACGGGTCAGCAAATGAGTCCCTGCCTTCGGCATACTGTTAACTATAACTTTTGGACCATGTAATGAGGCATAGATTTCCCGATAGTTCAAAGGCAGCGGAAATCTTGTTATTTTTTTTGGACTTAAATAATACCGTATTTTTTCAAACTTATCTAATGCCATTGTTTTATGATTAATTGGTTACCATTTGCCAGACTCTTTCAACTTAATATCGAATTGCCTTTCGGCGATAGGCACCATAAGCCTGAGTTGCTTCTACTTTCACACCATTGGCAACAATCCCTAAAACCGACGCTCTAGCAATCTTTAATCCATCAAAAGCTTTCATCACCAAGGAACGGTCGGTTTTCTCAACCCCCACGACCAGCAGGGTACCATCCGCCTTAGCGGCGAGCAGGTTCCCATCCCCCAAACCTAGAAGAGGTGGGGTATCGTAGATCACTAAGTCGAACTGAGCTGTAACTTGATCCATGATGTACTGCATCTTATCAGAGGAAAGCAGCTTGATGGGGTCAGATAAACTCTGACCCGCCGTCAAAACAAACAAGTTCTCATCAAGAGAGGATGTTTGGATAGCATCTTTAATCGTTAAGTTTATGGCAATGATATCGCTGAGTCCCTGAGTATTGGGTAAGTCCAATCGACTGTGAAGCTGAGGACTCCGTAAATCGGTATCTACAAGTAAAACGCGCTTGCCAATGGTGGCAGCGGTTTGAGCCAGATACAAAGCCACCGTTGTTTTGCCATCGCCGGGTACAGCAGAGCTAATCGCCAGCGATTGGATAGACTTCTTAGAACTCAGCAGACGGATATTAGTATAGAGGGAGCGAAAGGCTTCCATAAAGGGTGAACTGCCATACTCTGTACTGCGATTGGGGGAAAAATGACGCTCTGTTTTGGACACAGATTTGGCAACTTGGGCAATAATAGCCAGTTGACTGGGTTGTTTGGAGAGTTTTTTAAATTGTTTGGTCAACGGAATCACCCCCAAAATCGGCAGTTTTGTTGACCCATTGATGTCCTCAGGGGTGTGGAATACCGTATGGAAAATCTCGACCAGAAAACCGACACCTATACTCAGCAGGACACTTAAAACTACAGCGATAGCCAGGGGGCGCTTCAGGGAGTGCGGTTCGACAGGTACTGGCACACCATTGGCATTTTCCCAGATTTCTGGGGGGTTAATTAACTCCCAGGGAATTTCTTGCTGAGCGGCATCAAGTTTTAAGGTTTCTCGTTTTGAAAGAAATTCCTTCAGGTTATCCGTCGCCACACTAAGTTTCCTGTCTAAGTCACCAACCTGTCGGGTTACCGTAGGCAACTGCTCAAGCTGTTGATTGATCTGATTTTCAGTTTGCAGAATTGTTTGATAGCGATCTTCTAACCCCTGGATTTTGCCCGCTAAATTTTCCAGTACATCTTGGGATTCTTGATTGAGTAATAGACGCAAACTTTCCTGCCGTTCACGTAAGATTTCCATGGGAGGACTATCTGCCCGAAATTGTGCCGATTCTAAGGCAATCTGAGTTTCGACTTTCTGCAATTCAGAGAGTAAAGTGCCATAGGCTTGAGCCTCTGTCGATAAAACTGCGGTGGGATCAGCTTGATTAAACTGTTGTTGTAAAGCGTTGTAGAGCGAACGGATTTCAGCTAGTTGAGCAGCAGTCTCTAATCGATTTCTGCGAATTACCAACACATGTTGTGTCAGGTGGGCGTCAGCTAGCTCTGGATCGATCAGATTGTACTCTTGTCGTAGCTCTTGCAGTTGCCCTTGGAGTTGGTCAACTTGCTGCTGTAAACGGGGAAGCTGAGATTCAATAAATGCAATCCCTTGCGTCAGCGTTTTTTGGCGTTCTTGGCGACTATATTCCAGATATCTATCAGCGATTGTTTCTAAAACAAAGTGAATTTTTTTTGTGTTTTTATCCTTATAAATTACTTCTAAAATTTTAGTGCCGACATCTTCGGCATTTTTTTCATAAGTGATGCGGACAATGGACAGACTTCCTAGTAGGGAGTTATAGTCCATGTCTGGATACCTATCCTGTAGCTGCTCGAATACTGGAGTCATGAGTTTCGGGCTTTTCAAAACTCGAATCTGAGACTCGTAATCCAATAAACTGGTTCGTTCCAGATTTGGTGTTTGTCGATTTGCACCTTGACTTTGAGCCTGCAAAAATTGATTTCTTAACAGACTTTCTGCGGTGACTGGCTCAACTAAAAGTTTAAAAGACCCTTGGTACTCGGGAATATACTGTTTCTTACTCCAGATCAGCCAGACTCCAGAACCCACAATTAAGGTCAAGGCAACTCCTGCCATTAACCAGGCTCTCCGACGAAAAACAGCCAAAACCCATGCTAAATCTACGGTTTGTCCATCACTCTGATTAACTTCGCCTGAGTGAACTTGGGGCAAAGACTTGAGCGGTTTGCCGTTTGGCTGTGCGGGAAATGGCTGTAAATTGCGTTCGGTATCCATCAGAAGCACCTCTAGAGTCTGGGGTTGACTGAAACAGAATCACTGATTAACCTGTCTGAGTTCAGTTCAAGGTAGGTATATCTCTATTTTATGGATTTCCCTAGTCCGCGTCGGCGGACTTTGTTTGTATTGTTGCGATTAAAATCGCCGGAACCTAAGTGGCTCCGTCAGTTTTTCTATGACATTACACTCCGAATTGCTCTAAATTAATACTGGCTAAGTCCCTTTGGTGAACGAAACGAGATGAGATACCGGGTGGAGCAAAGTATTTTTCCATGAGTTCTTCTGGGTTTTTTTTACCGCCTCCTTCTTTTTCAATGAGCTTGGCAACATAAGTACATAGACCACGCCGGATAGCGTTAAGCTGTTTAAGGATTTGCTTACGGATTTTTTCGGGGTTGGGGGGTGATGCCTTCCACCGTTGTACCGCTTGAGCAACGGCATCCGCTTGGGGGGGAACAATGATGGAATTCTCACTATTGAAGAATTCATCGCGTCCTCCTTTACTTGGTGTACTCACCACGGGAATGCCACAAAGCAGATATTCCACGGAGGCATACATGGCTCCTTCTTCTGCCGAAAGGCACAGACCCGCGTAAGCCTGATTCAGCTTTTTGGCGAGTTCAGGACGAGGGATGAATTCTCTATTATACTCAGCGTATGCTAATTCGGGGCAGAACGTCGGCAAGTCTCCGCCGTAGGAGACAATCATTAAGTTTTGTATGTCTTTAGCTAATCCATGTCGCTTGAAGGGGAGAAGCTGTGCGGTGTAGATGGCGTCGTAGTGCTTTGGCTGATTTAGGGTTTGGTAGATATGTTCGTTGACATAGACGCTGGAGCTAAAGTGCGCTCCCTGTATTAGCCAGCGTTTGCGCCAGACCTCTTCATCAGAGGCATTGACCATCAAGTGATATTGCCTGCCGGATAGCTGGTGTCGGATTTGATGCCTCTTGAATTTAACCATTGGTTTCCATCGCGCTGACCACCCTCCGGGACTTTCTAAGACGTGTTTGGGTTGAAATCCTTTGGGTAGGGTCGGGAAAGCTCCGATATAGGAAACGATTAGTGGTTCAGTGCTGAGAATGTAAAACCCCTGAAATATCACCGTGACGCGCCTCTGTCTTTATTGTCAAAGATGTATGGTAATATTACGGTACTCGGCTGGGTTTGACAAGTTCTAGGACGCTTCAAGCGCTGATCAAGTTATCAAAATTTCACCTAAGACATTTCGAGGAAACTTAGACAACAATACTCAACAAATTGTCATATTTAGCCCTGCTGAAATCTGTTCTGTCAAAGACGTTCCATGTCGAAAAGAAAAAATGTCACAATTCATTGAGGATAGCTATGTAATCTAGGATACTAACCTAGCTAAATCTCCTCTAACTACTTACCTTGTCGCCTTTTGGGTATGGAATACTGGCACAGAATAGATTTTAAAACGTTAAGATCGCATTAAACCAGATCTGTGAGAATAGCTGAAGACATAAATGTGAAAATGGATAATTAGTAGCCATTAAAACTTTACCAGCGATAATAACGGTAGGGTTCATCGCCTAAGTCAAAATCTGTTCGGTAATCGGAATGATAAAAGCCACTTTCAGTAGTAGATAAGCTGCGTTGGTTGGGTGTTTGCCCTATCTGTTGGAAGATGATGCTGTCAGCTTGGAAGCTAGCGCCCAAGTTGGTCAGAATTTGGGCGCTAGCTCTCGTCTGTCGCCAGCTGGTATAACGTAAGTGGGTCTTGACATCCGCATTCAAACCGTTGGGATCAAGCTGAGCAAACAGCACTACCCCATTCCCCAGTTGCAGACGACTTAACAGACCATTTGCAGCCACCTCACCCCCAGATTGAATTAACCAAGCCTGATGTTCAGTGCGCGATCGCAAATCCGAGGCGCTGAGTCCACGAGTCTCTGTCCAGTTGGGGACAGCCAGGGAACCCGCAAACTCCTTCACTGATTGAAGACGAATCTCCAAAGGCGCAGAATCTGAATGTCGGGGTAAGAAAAACACCGTTCCCCCACGATTCAGATAGGCGCGTAACTGCTCATCAGTCACAGTGGCTTGGCTTCCGATGATGACGAGTTCAGCGTCAGCCGTGATAGAACTTGTCCGCTGGTAAATCAAACCCAATCCATCTAGTTGAGTCGCCTCATCATCGCTACCCATAAACAGAACCCGATCCGCTTTAGCAAAAAGGGATTGAGTAGAACCATAAGCAATCAGTTGTTGCGCCAATTGACATGCGGCTGCATCCAGGGGTACATGGTCTTCTAGGTCTAACGTATTCCACATCAACCGCCCCTTCCCATAGTTAAGTTCCATCAGTGGCGTGTAGGCTAAATCAAACTCAGACTCTAGAATTGGTCGCCAAGAACTATGGTGGGGCTTCTCCACCGCCGCACTACTAACCGCACCGCGATTTCCCCAGTGCCACCCATATAATAAGGGATTACCGTGAGAATTAGGGTTGATGTCTCCCTGAGTTGTATCCGGATAAGCCTCAACCATAGTACTCTCGCCTCTCCAGTCCCGTAAATCCATCTGATCTAATCCCTTCACCACTGGATGAGTCTGGTCAACAGGGAAAACCCGGCGACTCAGATGGTGGGAAACCCGCCAACCGATTGTGCGACGTATCCATTCCGGGTTTTGCGGGAAAATAATTGCTTGACCCCCTTGGCGGACAAAGGTGGCTAAATTTCCAGGGAGTTTGTACCCATCGGACAAGACCTCGCGACCAATTACCAGCAGTGACTGGGTGAATGAACCATCCCATGGGACAAGATTGTATCCTAACTGTTTCAGCATCTGGCTAGTTTTACCCACCGGGTCAAACACAGTGATTGAGGATTGGTGATTGGGGACTGAGGATGGGGTGTGACTGAACACTCGGAACGAAAAGTTGTCTTGATGCTGCTGATTGCCAATCTCAGCCCTGAGGCGAATTTCTCCGTCAACTTTGCCCTTGACATTGGGTAAATCTAATGCTAAAGGAAAGAACAGAGTTTGAGCCGTCTCAATCGTTCCCGTTTCTTCACCCGTGGCGATAGGTTTACCTCCCAACAGCACTTGCCAGTTATAGGAAAAATCTTGCTTTACCCGGGTATCATTAATCAGGACAACTTGCTTTTGGAGTCTCTCTCCCGCTAAAAAACTGTGGTCTTTCGCCGTAAACGCCTTGGCGGCTCCGGCAATCCAAGCCAGGGTAGGGCGATTGTTTGCCAAAATCGCTTGTCCCCCTGGATGGATAATATAGCTCTGGGGTTGGAAGTTGTACCATAAAGATTTCGGCACTTGTTTGAGGTAGGGTCCCCGTTGTCCAGGTTCAAATGCCCCCAGATCGACGTTTTCTCGTCCCGCGTCCGAAACCTCCCAACCGTGACCCTGATTCCAGGGAATCATCCCACCTGTAATGCCAAACGTGCGCCAACTACGCCAAGTGTTTGTGCTGAACAATTCCTGTAGCTTCTGAAAAGCAGGGGCAAAATTTAGTTCCTGGTTATTGTGCCAACTCTGATACTCCTGCTTTTGGACAAAGAATTCACGGATTTTCCGGCGGTAAGCAGGAGTCTCTAGCTCATAGGCTTCTTTGCCGAGGTAAATCGCGCTAAACTCAGTCATCAGGGGTTCACTGGTGATAGCTCCCCTAAACCCATTGCGGCTACGCATCATTGTCGCGTGCAGGGGTGTGCCGAATTCTACCACCATGTAGGGCATATCGCCGTATTGCGTCCAGTGCGAAAGCCATTCCTCTCTTTCTTGCAGGGGGATCAGATTTAAATAGGAGTTCAGGGCATAGACATCGCCGACGGACGCCCCTTCGTGCATGAGGACGGGTCGCGTGGGATCATGGCTTTTGATGGTCGCTACCGCTTTCTCACCAATGGGATATATCTTGCGGATGCGCTCGTCTGCAACCCGGTGAGCTAGGGAACCTGCAATGTTTTTTTTGCCAATGCGTCGTGGGTTTTGGTCATCCGCGTGACCGAAAAAATTGGGGCTATTTGCCCACATCAGAATTGAGGGATGGTTGCGATAGCGACGCAGTTCGGTGGTCATGCGCTGCTCCCAGCGCTTTCTCTTATCCTGTTGGCGCCACTGTTTTGGCGGACCAATGTGAGACATACTCAGAGCTGGGGCGATAATCGGAAACCCTTTCAAGTCGGCGCGTTCAGCAAAGAGTTCTCGGAAATGCCATCGCCCCCGCTCGTCGTGATCCCAGGGCCAAAGTTCGGCAATATTGAAGCCAGCCCAAACATAGCCCTGAATCATCCGGTCAGCCACTTCTGGGATACCCACTCGCCATTTCTCCTTGTGGAGAATCGGTCGCAGGCGAATTTCAGTCCCGTTTAAGTAAAATTTTCGTCCTTCAATCCAAAACTCCCGAAAGCCGAAGGGCTGGTCATATTCATCGTTAATTCCGGCGCCCTGGATTTCTAGGCGCAGGGTGTAGAGATTGGGTTGGTTAATATCCCAGAGTCGGGGATTAGACCAGTCCCAAGCGAGTTGTAAGACTTGACTGGGTTTGGCTTTGACTTGAGCCTTGGCGGTAAATTGCCGCTCAATTTTGCCTTGTTCGTTGAACAGTTTAGCCACGAGTTCAACAGTGCCAGTCTGGGTGACATCCGCCAGTTCGACATCGAGTTTGAGTTGCTGTTGTCGGGTGGAGGGTTGGACAAAGATATCGCTGATGTGGGAATCTTGGGGCAAACTGAGCAACCGCACTTCACCAATGAGTCCCCGGGAGGCTAGCTGGGCTTCGGTGGTATAGGTTTCATTGGGACTCATAATCACAGTCTTTGCCTGCTCATCGGCGGCGGCTACAACCAAGAGGCTGAGGGTTACTTCTGTACCCGGTTGAGCCATTGGGGTAATGTCTACAGCGCCGTAGGGCCACTCCACCTGACCACACTGTTTACCGTTAACGTAGAGGATGGCATCAGTACTCACCCGGTGTAGGTCAAGCAAAATAGAGCGCCCTTGCCAATCGGCTGGGATTTTCACCGTGCGTTGATACCAGGCTTTGGAAAGGGATTTGCCGTTGAAGTTTTGCCACGCGGTTCCCGTTCCCCGCGAAATTAGTCCAGGTACGGCAGCATAGTTCTCATGCTGCCAATCCCCTGGCACCCAAATCGAACCCCAGTCGTCCTGTGGCGGTTGGGGTTCGGTGGTATCCATAGCTGGCATAAACTGCCATCTCCCATTCAGATAGATTTGCCCACGTTTGCTGTTGGGGATTTCCAGTGAACCCAGGGTGGGATAGGTACTGAGTTGTACTGTAGGACAGGGGGGGGTTTTACCTTCTGGAAGGATATGACTAATGTATCCAAAGAGAATGGCGGCTAAGACAAAGAGTCCGAATAGTTTTGTCAGCTTAGGGTTCATGGGTTGGAGGAGGAAAATCCCTAAAGAACGAGTAGGGTGAGCGATTCATCTGAGAGTTATCGTAAATTTTTATAACAATGAAGGTATTTCCTTTACTTTATATATAACTCATTGACACTGAAAGCTTTTGGTGATTACACCGGGAGCATCCCATTTTGGCAAATAGCCGGGAAATGCTGATTTTTAATTCGCGAGTAATAGACGCGAATTAAATTTCCGTGTATACTTGAACGACTCCAGGTGACATAATATAGATGTAGATATTCACAAGGTTTACTCATGAACCAAGCCGAACGCCTCGAACTGGAAGCTTGTTTAAGACGAGCCAGTGAGATTCTGTACAACAATAGTGACACAGATAGTTTGGAAACCTTAGCCGACATAGAAGTTACAGTCAGGAACCAGATATTAGAACACGTTAGCCCCCAAATCGCCCTTTTT
>NZ_JAVJQN010000263.1:0-7049 GCF_040218245.1 Coleofasciculus sp. E1-EBD-02
CGTACAGAATTAGGTTCGGTCAAGCTAACTGTAAAAAGCCGAAACGCCCTATTTTTCGTTCTCACTCTTCCTTATCTACTGGTCTACCTGTCTTCCTTGTCTTACCTGAACCCCAATCTTAAAAAACCTACCCTTGTGAGCTCCCCGTCCCCCCGTCTTCCCGTCAGCCTCAACGATCTAAGTGCATGACAGCTTCCCTGCCTCCCGCTTTCACTATAAGAATCTTAATGAAAATTATGTGAAGATGCTTATAAAGATTCTGTAAAGTTCAGCTTTAATACTTGACTTAGTATGATTAGATTGAATAGTCTAACTTAGACATCGAGTTCAAAGGAATAACAATTTTTTTTGTTTAGATAACAAACATACCTATTACCCTGTCATCTAAGCAAATTCCAAGTCACGCGATCTGAGTACAGCGACATTTCCGGCAATCTACACAGCTTCATATAGGTAGGTAAACCCAGTGTTACTTAACTGAGCGTACCTACTTTAGCAATAGTAACAGATTGTGAAAAGTTTCTGGTTTGACCAGATCTTAGAACTAGACAATCTTAGGTGTGCGTCCATGAAAAATGTATCAGGTGGACTAACAAAATATCCTACCCCGTTAAGTTCTCCTTACCAAGGACTAGACGAAATCTTCGGCTGTGTGCTTCAGCAGTTAAGCCAAGGTTTACTCGACTCCACAACTGCCCTAGAGTTGAGCCAATCTTTTGAATTTTCTGAACTCCAGCTTGGTTTTGAACTGTTAAGTAATATTATACAACAACCCAACCCGCAACATTCTGTTCATAGAGAACATAATAGCACATATTCCGATACATATCTACATATTATCGGTCAAGGGCGGGTCAGGTTGTTAGGTTTTGATCCCTCTAAGGGGCGGGAGGTTTCGGCTGAGGTACTTGAGACACCCGGAGACTCATTGGGGGCTGATCAACAGTTGTGCAATGAATCGTTACCTTACCGAGCGATCGCGGCGAGTGAAGGGTGGATAGCTCGCATTCGCTTTGATCAACTCCAACCTTGGTTAGAACGGTTCCCTGAGCTAGAAACGCACTGGCGACAACAAGCCCAACACAGGCAACGCCTGATTTTCTGGAAAACGTTAACCCAACTGCGATCGCAAAGTCATTTAGCGATCGAGCAACTCCTTATATATATAGAAGAAATCCAGATTCGGGCAGGTGAGTCGTTAGCGGATGTAGCAACAGAACAACCCGGTCACTTCTGGCTACAGAGGGGTGAAATAGAACCTCAGGGAGCAGAATCTAATGCTCACCGTCTCCCCCCGACTATTGGCGAAAGCTGGGGACATCCGGAACCTATCCCAACGGATTGGGTTGCCCAAACTGATTTATCCGTTTACTGGTTGCCCCTAGAGCATTGGCAAGTTGCCCAAGGGATTGCTTCAGTGTTAGCCCAGGCTCAGCCCGAGTCAACCAATGGCAGCAAACCCAATCCATCTCTAACATCGAAAACGCCGAGAAGCGTGGTTCAGAAAGCTCGGACTCAGGCTCTCCCTGTTCCCCAACCCCAGCCGGAACCCACCTCTTTTGAGTCCCCTGATACCCAGCCCATCGCCTTTCCTCAACCCACAACGGGACGTTATCGGGGACGACAGTTTTGGCGCGGCTACCCTTTCATTCAGCAGCAGAGTTCCTCAGATTGTGGACCGGCTTGCTTGGCGATGATTGGGCGGTATTGGGGGAAACGGTTTAGTCTCAACTCCCTGCGGGAGTTAGCCGACGTGGGGCGGGCAGGGGCTTCGCTCAAAGGATTAACCAAAGCCGCCCAAACCTTGGGATTTAAAGCCACGCCGGTGCGGGCGTCCTTGAGTCGCCTGCAACAGCAGAAAAATCCCTGGATTGCCCACTGGCAGGGAGATCACTATGTCGTCGTTTACCGGGTGAAGGGCGATCGCGTTCTCATGGCTGATCCGGCGATGGGCAAGCGCTTGGTTCCCCGGCAAGAGTTTTTGACAAATTGGACGGGTTATGCACTCCTGTTAGAGCCAACCGCCCAACTGGCAGCCGCCCCCGAGGAAAAGCGCTCTCTGAAACGCTTTTGGGGGTTGCTGTGGCCCCATCGTTCTATCCTGTTGCAGATTATCTTAGCGTCATTGCTGCTCCAGGTTTTTGGGCTGATTACCCCCCTGTTTACCCAAATTATCCTCGACCGGGTGGTGGTCAACAAAAGCTTAATCACGCTACAGGTTTTTGCCATTGGACTGGTTATCTTTGGCGTTTGGAGTATTGGTATCGGTGTCACCCGACGATATCTGCTGTTCTATTATTCCAATCGTTTGAGTCTCACCTTTATCAGTGGTTTCATTAACCATACCCTGAGCTTACCCCTGAAGTTTTTTGAATCCCGTCAGGTAGGGGACATCATCACCCGGGTTCAGGAAACCAGCAAAATTAAGGCGTTCCTGACTCAGCAAGTCATTGGTACCTGGCTGGATGTGTTGATGGTGTTTGTCTATGCGGGATTAATGTTCTACTACAACTGGCAGCTTACCCTGCTGGTGCTAGCCACGATTCCGCCGATCGCCATCTTAACAGTGGTTGCTAGTCCGTTTCTGCGCCAGAAGTCGCGGGAAGTGTTTAAGGAAGTCGCGGCGCAAAATTCCCTGTTGGTGGAAATGATGACAGGGGTAGCAACCGTTAAATCGACCGCCGCCGAACAAGAGGTGCGCTGGCGCTGGGAAGACCGTTTCACCAGTCAGTTAAATACCCAGTTTAAAGCGTTTCATCTGAGTAATGGTTTGCAGGCAGTCAGTGGTTTGTTTAATACCCTCGGCAGCACGGCATTACTGTGGTACGGAGCGACATTGGTAATTCAGGATCAGCTTACCATTGGTCAGTTTGTCGCCTTCAACATGCTCATCGGCAAAGTGACGAGTCCGATTTTGTCTCTGGTCGCCCTGTGGGATCGATTCCAAGAAATCCTGGTGTCTGTGGAACGGCTCAACGATGTCTTTGGCACCCAGCCGGAGGAACATCCTCAACAACCCATGCTGACGCTACCCCAAATCCGGGGGGATGTGACCTTGGAAAATGTGACGTTCCGTTACGGTGAACAAGAGGAACACAATACCCTGGAAAATATTAGCTTAGAGGTTCAGGCTGGGGAAACCGTTGCCCTGGTGGGACGCAGTGGTTCGGGTAAGAGTACGCTGGTGAAACTGCTGCAAGGACTTTATCACCCCACGTCTGGGCGAATCACGATTGATGGTCACGATATCCGCCATGTTTCACCCCAATCGTTACGTTCTCAACTCGGCGTAGTGCCCCAAGACTGTTTCCTCTTCTCCGGTACGATTTTAGAAAATATTAGCCTCTATCGACCGGAATTTACTCTGGAGCAAGTGGTTGAAGTGGCTAAGTTGGCAGAAGCCCATGCGTTTATTCAAGCCTTACCCTTGGGATACAACACCAAAGTCGGAGAGCGGGGTTCGACGCTTTCCGGGGGACAGCGGCAGCGAATTGCCATTGCTCGTGCTTTGTTGGGGAACCCCCGGATTTTGATTCTGGATGAAGCGACGAGTTCCTTGGATACTGAGTCAGAGCGACGCTTTCAGGACAATCTAGTCCGGATTAGCCGCGATCGCACCACCTTTATTATTGCTCATCGCCTCTCCACTGTGCGGAATGCCAACCGTATCCTGGTTCTAGACCGAGGCATTCTCGTAGAACAGGGGACTCATCAGGAATTAATGGCGCTTCAAGGTCTTTATTACCATCTAGCACAGCAGCAGTTGGATCTGTAAAGGGTTTTGAAGTCTGACCAGAAATGCTATCAGTTCATATCCACAGAATATTAGTGTTGCCCAACTCACCACATCTAGGATTTAACAATTATGCAAAAAACAACTGTGTCGATACTGTCTCCTTCTCAGGCTGCATCAATGTATGGAGGTACAGCCACCTCAGTACAATCGGATGAGCAGAAATCTCCAGAACCTTCAACACCGACGGTCAAATGGTCAACGGCTTTACAGACGATGCTTGACCAGCCGCCAGCCGGGTTTCCCCAGCGACTGATGGTGGGCGGGTTAGCGTTCTGTATCGCATTTGGTGCCTGGGCAACCTTTGGTCACATTGATGAAGTGGGTAAAGCCCATGGACGATTAGTGCCAAAAGGCAATGTCTATAAAATTCACTCGGTTCAGTCTGGCAAGATTGTTGATATTGAAGTTGAAGAAGGGGAGTTAATTAAAGCTGGGCAAGTTTTAGTGGAATTGGATACCGAACTTGCTGTGACTGAGGTTGAGCGCTTAGAGCAACTGCTCAATTCCCAGCAAACCGAATTAACCCAAAAAGAAGAACTGATGGAGAGAACCCGTCTGGAGGTTCAAACCCGCCAACGCATTGCCCAGGCAGAGGTGCAAGCCCAACAAGCTGCCTTAGCTCAAGCCAAGGCAAAGATAACTGTGTTAAAGCAGAAGTTGCCGCAATTGCAAACCGAAAAGGCGTTCCATCACAAAAGACAACAACGGCTGCAACCTCTAACCGCTCATGCCGATGAACTCCTTGCTCGACGGCAATCGGAAGCAGAAGCTCAAGCTGAACGACTCAAAACCCTCAAACCCCTCTTGGAAGAAGGGGCAATTTCTTCAGAAATGGTGTTTCAAGCTGAACAGAGTCTGCGTGCCAGCCAAAGTGCGATTATCCAAAGTCAACTGCAAGAGGGGACGAGTACTCAAGAGCAGCTATTTCAGGCACAGCAAACTTTGCGGGATTTGGACTTACAGATGATTCAAGCTCAGGGTGAGTTACAACAGACCCTAGCAGAAATTGACCAACTCCAGGCAGGACTCAGCCAGAAGCAAACCGAAGTACGCCGCAGTCAGATTGAAGCACAGGAGCGAATACAGCAACTGGAAATGGAGTTGACCCAACTCAAAGCCAAGATTGCGGACAATAAAAATCAGCTGGCTAGGGCTAACGCCCAACTCAACCAGCAATTTCTCTATGCACCGGTGGATGGGGTGGTTTCATCCCTCAGCGTTAACCATAGTGGTGAGGTGGTGCAACCCAGCCAAACCGTTGCGGAAATAGCACCCAAAGGTGAGCCGTTGGTACTTTCAGCCAGTTTACCCAATCGCGATGCTGGTTTCATTAAGGTGGGTATGCCCGTGAAGGTCAAGTTTGATGCTTACCCCTATCAAGATTACGGCATCGTGACGGGCGAAGTGACCTACATCTCTCCCGACAGTAAAGCCAACGAACAATTCGGTGTCGTTTATCAAGTCGAAGTTGAGCTAGACCGCAATCATGTTACCGAAGGTGGTGATCAGATTCAGTTTAAGGCAGGTCAAACTGCCACGGCTGAGATTATTATCCGCCGCCGCCGCATTGCCGATATCTTACTAGAACCCTTCCGGGAGCTGCAAGAAGGTGGCATCAGCCTTTAATTGTCGATAAATGTTGTTGAGTTTAGAGAAGAATAGACATGACGTATAACATGCCAACGATCAATGCCAAACGCCAGAAAACCCTCGATCCCGAACAGTTCGAGCAGATAATAGACGCTATTCGCCAAGGGAAGTATTCGTGGGCTTGTGTTTTACTGCTGCGTTTTGCGGGTCACAATCCCCAATACTATATTCCTTACCGTACCTACAACCGATTGAGGAAAGAACATAGTTCCCAGAAGCCTCAAGAGAATCTTCAGAGTGGGGACACCTCTGGGAACCCAGGACAACCAACCAGAAAGTCCTCCTGCAAAATCGCTGACCTGAATCACTTAGAAGTCGTTGATCACAAAACGCTATCGATGAAAGGCGGCTATCACCAGCAGGGTTTCCTAGAAATTGAGCCAGAAGACTTTATCTCAGATTCTGCACCGCCTTCGGATGATTGGTTTTCAGGCGTATCGTCTCTGTTTAACCGCTTAACTCGGTTAGGCTAAGGTTTAATACATCTCGTCCGTCTATTGTAGGGGCACGGCATTGCCGTGCCCCTACAGCTATTATTTAGGGCTTGCTGCTTCCTGCCTTTTGCTCTAGCTCACCTGTTCGGTACATTTTCCCAACTAGCTATCTCCTTTACTGAATCTTCATATTTAAAAAGGCAATCTTCATCAAAACTTTAAAAAAAGGGGTTGTCTTTTTTTAGGAATAGTGAATTATTCACATTTTAGTTTCTCTAGAAAAGGATATAAATCCTGCTGCCAAAATGGCAGCATGGACTTAATTTAATGGGTTTTTATCATTGAAGATAGTGTAATATCAAAATTGTTGGCTTCTGTATTGAAGGGCAAACAAGAGTTACTGTTCTAATAATGAGCAATGACAGATGTCCCAGCGGAAGCGACATTAATCGAGTTGTATTTCGTTTATAGCGATTATCGAGTAGATGAAGTAAATCCTCAAAGCTAGAAAGGCTTTATATTATGAGGCATAGCTAGACTTAACTAATAGAGGAATCGCTGTCAAGCAACAGATTTTATAAAAAAGCCCATTACCGAGCAATCCTAATTCTAAAACTATAAGAATTAGGGGCATTTTCATGTATATTTTTACCCAAAATACTTCTCCAAAATTTTATTTTGATTGCTCTGCCAATTTGGCAGTAATTAGTTGAAAAACCCTTGTATTTTAAATTTGTACAAGCTATATTGAATACAACAGCAAAAGCAAATAACTCTGCCACAAGTTTATTGCAAAACCAAGGAGAAAAGCCATGAACATTTCCGATCTCAATCACCTCGAAGTCGTTAGCGAAGACAACAAAGTTGTTGGTGGTTACTACTACGATCCTAAGGAACTCGAATTCGATACCGATATCGATAAGGATGTCAACATTAACATCTATGAGCGTGTCTATGTTAATAAGAACTTATACACCTCTTCAACGGTTTACGGGAACAGCGCCTTAGCTGAAGCTGATGCCTCTGCCGAAGGCTACAATTCTAATGCTGAAGCCTTCTCCTTCACCTATACCGACCCCTACTTCTCTTCGGCAGGTGCAACCTCCATCTCTCAAAGCTAATACGGGTAGGAGCTACTAGTATTAGTCAAGATTAAACGAGTAGCTCCA
>NZ_JAVJQN010000232.1:0-3496 GCF_040218245.1 Coleofasciculus sp. E1-EBD-02
AAGGCTGATATCGAGCAACAATGCCGGGTATCAGCCAAGTGTAAGCGTTAACGGTTATCGACCAAAAGTTACACCGTGGACTTATACCAAGACAGAATTACTTGTGGGTAGGTTTGTCTAGGTTTTTAGAAGCGGTTAGAACTGTAGCTGTGCGATTCGTGGCAAGCGCATTCAAATGAGCGATTGGGCGACAAAGACTCAGACAAAAAAAATTGGGAGATACTTTGCATCTCCCGCTTGGTTCGACTAGACTAAAATGCAGACTAAGAAAGACTAAAACATCAGACGAAATATCTAGGCGGCGACAAAGATGTCATTCACGTTATCGGCAAATGTGCTAGCAGACTGCCAACTCACGGTGGCTAACAAGTCGCTGCCTTGATAGATTTGGGCACCATTTGCACCATCAGCGAAACTCAACGCATTCACATCACTAACGATTAGAGACGTCTGACCAAGCTGGAAGTTATTAATCACATCGAATCCAACTCCTTGTGAGAGGACAACCTCGGCATCACCGTGACCCAGCCAGATGGTATCCTGACCAACACCACTATCAATGTAGTCAGCGCCATTGTCGGCACCATTGGCGTAAATGATGTCGTCGCCCTCGCCACCGAGAATATGATCAGGACATGAACCACCGTAGATTAAGTCATCACCACGACCACCGATAAGGGTGTCTCTACCGCCATTTCCGTAAAGGGTGTCATCACCATTACCCCCATTGAGATAATCTGTAGCAGAACTACCATAGAGACCATCATTGCCACCGCGACCGAAGATTTCATCGCCGCCGCCGTTACCGTAGAGAAGGTCGTTATCAGCACCGCCATCGATATAATCACTCTCGTGGCTTCCGGCAATTGTATCGTTACCTGCGTTACCAAAGAGAACATCTTCGCCGCCGTTGCTATTGATGCTATCATCACCCGCTAGACCTTGGATGTACTCGTTAGCCGATGTACCGTTGAGTTGATCATTTCCTGAGGTTCCCACAATTGATTCATGGGTGCTGATTTCAACGACAGACTGAGTAGAACTAACAGTATCAAATGTGGAGACAAAAGACGTGCCATCTTGCAAGGTTATTTCAAAGGAAACATCCTGCGCTCCAAAAGCACCCCCACTGTTAGAAGAAATACCTGAACCACCAGAAAGAAAGTCTGTGTCTGCTCCAAAGCGTAATGAATCACCGACACCAAAAGAGTTGGGTGTAAAGTTGAGGGTGAGGGTTGATGTATCGCTGTTCGGAGTGAAGGTAACGTCGCTGGAATTGATACCGACTAGGTTACTTAAAACAGGACCGAAACTAGCAAAACCACTTAGGTCAAAAAAGGCATTTGTATCGCTTCCTGCTTGTAGATTTAGGGTCACTGATTGAATATAACTGTTCGGAAGACCCTGATCAGAATCAAAGGAAATACCGTAGAAGTCGGAATCCAAAAAATTGCTACTACCTGTTGTATCAGCGATAATTGTTGCAAATTGTACAGCCATCAGATTTTCTCCTTCGTAAATGGTTGGTTTTGAAATGATACCCTCGTTGAAATTAATCAAGAGGTAATGTCATTGAGGATGATTGCGAAACGTTGTACCACTTATATTTGTGGTGGTTACTACTGTTTCTGTGTAGTCTCCGAGAAATCACGTAAGCGACTGTGTTTTTGAGGTTCGTTTCGCTGCTTTTCTCTGACCACAATTAAACTATAACCGTATTTTTACGGAGATCAATAAAGTTAAGATGAACTTTCTATAAAGCTTTTGTGAAGTTAAATTGTGCCTAAAAAACAAAAAACTCTCCCCGAAGGGAGAGCTAATTCATCTACCTACAAACTTCATTACAATTAATCGATAAAGGACAATTCTTTCTCTAATTTGCTAACGATTAATCTCAAGGGTTCACCCCTGCCGTTAACCCTGTAGAGTCAGCAAATTTTTAAGTTTTGTAACAATATTTACAGCTTTATTTGGGATGAGTTGGCATGATTAGATAAACGGCTTTGCCCAAAATTTAGGTTTCTCTAGTATTCAGTTTTATCAGCCAATGGCGCGTAATGGGTGAAAAATCCGGAGAGTTTACTAACTCTTCAAGGTTGTCAGGAAATCTTTACAGACATTTCATAGAATCAACCTTAAAGCAAATTGACAAATACACGTAATTAAGGTAAAAACTCATTCATTGCGCGGTTTCACTAACCGGGCGATCGCTTGAATCAAATCCTTGGGGGCAACAGGCTTGGCTAGATGCTGCTGAAATCCGGCGGCTAGGGCTTTTTGCTGATTGGAGTCTCCCGCATACGCCGTTAATGCGATCGCAGCGACATTCGCTTGGCTTGAGGACATACCCCGAATCTGTTGCAATAAACGATAGCCATCCATTTGGGGCATACCAATGTCACTCACCAGGATATCAATGGTTAACTGGTTAAATTGTGATAACACCTCCTGGGCTGATGCCATTGTGATCACCTCTGCCCCAGCTTGTTGCAAAATGATCCCTAGGAGTTCTCGTGTGTCTGCCTCATCATCGACAACCAGAACTCGTATCCCCTTCAAGGGAGTGGTATCGGACGTTTTCTGCCAATCATGGGCGTTATGTCTGATTCGTTGCTTTTTATCTGGAAGCAGGGGGAATCTGACAGTAAATGTTGCCCCCTGTCCTTCTCCTGGGCTTTCTGCCTGGATCATGCCATCATGTAAGTCCACAATATGACGTGCGATCGCCAGTCCTAATCCTAATCCCCCAAACTGGCGCGTCATCGAACTATCCGCCTGACGGAAATAGTCGAAAATATGAGGAAGAATATCGGCAGGGATTCCGATACCTGTGTCACTGACGGTAATCTGGGCAAAATCATCCACCCCTGCTAATGTCACATCCACCTGTCCCCCCGATGGAGTAAACTTCACCGCATTGGAGAGTAAATTCCACACCACTTGTTGTAACCGCCCAGAGTCACCTTCAATCAAACCCACCTTACCGATAAAATGAGTCTGAATTTGAATCGATTTCGCCTCTGCTGCTAACTGCACTGTCTCAATCGCCGCTTTAATTGTGATCGCTAAATCAAGCCGATGACGGGTTAAGACAACTTTTCCGCGCAGAATTCGGGCAACATCGAGTAAGTCATCCACTAACTGAATTTGAATCGTGGCATTGCGTTCAATGGTTGCCAACGCCTTATCGGTTGCGGCTTGATCAAACTGACGACTGCGGAGTAGCTTTGTCCATCCCAGGATAGGATTCAGGGGAGAACGCAATTCATGAGACAAAATCGCCAGAAATTCATCTTTAATCCGGTTGGCAGACTCCGCCTCTTTACGGGCGGCGCGTTCTCGTGCTAGAAGTTGTTCACAGGTAAAGGACGGGAGGACGGAAGCCCCCGTACTTTAGTCGGGGGATGAAGTCCGACACGGCGAATTTATTCGCCTTCAGCTATGAGTTGAGCTACATACTGCCTTAGTCGTTCCTGCCAATTGGGGACGGCTTTAA